>JAFAPL010000892.1 GCA_019247135.1 Chloroflexota bacterium
GCGCTGATGGGCGACGAGGTGTACAGCCTGGTGGCGAGCGCCGAGCGGAGCACGAATGGGCATACCAATGGCCACGTGACTGCCCCGCCGGCGGATGCGCCGGCCTTCGAGATCGCCAGTGGCGGCGCGCAGGTGTTCGACCCGCCGAACTAACGGTTTCGCTTCGTTTTGACTGCGCCCGCGCGCTCGAGGAGCTCGCGGGCGCTTTCTTTCGTGGCATCAGTCACGGCGCCGCCAAGCATCGCCGCCAGCTCGTCCGCGCGGGCTTCGCCGTCCACGACCTGTACGTGCGTGCCAGCCGAATCCTTTGACACCACGAAATGAGCATCCGCAAAGGCGGCCACCTGAGGCATGTGCGTCACACACAGCACCTGACGCCCGGACGCCGCGATGCGCGACAGCTTTTCTCCGACCACCGGCGCGGTGCGCCCGCCGATGCCGACGTCGATCTCGTCGAAGATCAGCGTCGATCGAGTCTCGGCCCGCGCCAGGATCGTCTTGAGCGCCAGCGCGATGCGCGAGAGCTCCCCTCCCGACGCAACACGGGCCATCGGCCGGAGCTCCTCGCCAGCATCGGCCGTCATGAGGAACTCGACACGATCGACGCCCGATGCGTCGAACGCCAGCACGCGGCCGTCGACGGGCACACCCGACGGGTCATCCTCCTGCGCAACGGATACCACGAAGCGTGTCCCGCCGAGTCGCAAGTCCGCTAACTCACGCTCGGCGCAGTGTTGCAGCTCGGCAGCTGCTCGGGTGCGCGTGTTCGAAAGTGAGGCCACAGCCTCGCCAAGGTCCGCCAACAGGCGCTGCTCCGCCGCCGCGAGGTCGGCAAGCTGATCTTCTCGATGCGCGAGATCATCCAATCGTCGGCGCGCGTCTTCCGCGTACGCGAGCACGTCGCCGATCGTTTCACCGTACTTCCGCTTCAAATCGCGAATGAGAAACAGGCGCTCGGTTGTGCGGTCTAACTCGACCGGGTCGGATTCGACCTGGTCGCCATAGTCGCGCAGCGCGTGCGCCACATCTTCCGCGAGCGCGACCGCGGCGTTCAGGTTTTCAACGTGCGCCTCGAACGACGGGTCGAAGCGTGCCGCATCGGAGCAGGCAGCGGCAGCTTCGGCCAGAAGATCGGCCGCGCCGCCAGCGTCTTCGCCGCGGAGTGCGACCAGTGCGCGTGCGGCGGCATCACGAAGATGCTCAGCGTGCTCGAGTCGATTACGTTGCGCCACCAGCGTCGCCTCTTCCTGTTCGCCGAGCTCGGCGCGCTCGATCTCCGCTAGCTCATGTCGCAACATCTCCTGGAGCCTGGCCGTCTCACGCTCGGCCGCAAGCAGATTCCGCCGTGTCTCACGCGCGTTTCGCAGTTCCCTGGTGAGCCTGGCGACCTGCGATCGCCCTACCCACGCACCGCCAAAGCGGTCGAGGTAGTCGAGCTGCTCGCGACTCCGAAGCAGCGCCATGTGTTGCGATTGACCATGGATGTCGACCAGGAGCTCGCCGAGCTGCTGCAGCACCGACATCGGCATGCCGCGCCCGTTGATGCGCGCGCTGCCTCGTCCGCCCGAGCCCGCGATCTCACGGCTGACGATCAACCCACCCTCCTCCAGCTCGAGACCGTAATCCTCCATGAGCGACCGCAGGCTGGGGGGCACTTCGCCCGCAACGACGAAGATGCCCTCGATGATGGCGCGGTCGGCGCCGCTGCGTACGGCCTCAGGGCCCAGCCGGTCGCCTAGAAGAGCGCCAACCGCGTCCACCAGGATCGACTTGCCCGCGCCAGTCTCACCCGTGATGACGTTCAGGCCAGGCGCCCACTGGACGTGCAAGCGCTCGAGGATGGCGAAGTTGCGGATCGTCAGCTCCTGGAGCACTCGGAGCGCATTATCGCGCGAGTTCGAGCACCTGTTCGATGCGGGCGTCGTCCACCACTGGACCGCCTGCTTGCCAGCGACTCAAAAACTCGACGTTGCCGGCCGGGCCTCGAATGGGCGATTTCAGGAGGTCATGCAATCGCCAGGATCGCGACGTGGACCAATCGCGCAAGTCCTGCAGAACACCGCGATGAATGGCCGGGTCGCGGACGACGCCCTTGCGAACGAGTCCGCGACCAGCTTCGAACTGCGGCTTGATCAGCGCGACCAGTGTTTTCGGATCCAGTGCGAAGACAGGTGGCAGGGCCAGCCGCAGCGAGATGAACGACACGTCGAC
>JAFAPL010001089.1 GCA_019247135.1 Chloroflexota bacterium
AGGCGGCCCACGTACTCGGCAGCGGGAAACCTCAGCAGACCTTGCTTGACGGCGCCCAGCGTGACGGTCACCTCGGCCTGGACCGCCTCCCCCTGCATTTGCCCGGTGTCAGCATCGATCCCACTGGGTATGTCGAGCGCGAGCACACGTTTGTGGTGACTATTGAGCATGCGGACGAGTGACGCGAGCGGCTCGCGCAGCGCGCCGCGGACACCGATGCCGGCGAGCGCATCGATGACCAGTTGGGCGTCGTCCAGACAACGCTGCACGTCGGCCGTGGAATCCGAGCTGACGCAGCGGGCGCCAAGGTGCTCCAGCTCGGACAACTCGGACCGGGTGACCGCATGCCGCGGCGTGAGCACGAGGGTGACTCGAATCCCGTGTTCGAGCAGCCAGGCCGCGGCGACGGCGCCGTCACGGCCGTTGTTACCGTGTCCGAACAGCACGACTGTGTGCTGCCCCGCGTCGACGAGCCGCAGGGCCTCCTCGGCGACGACGCGTCCCGCGCGAGCCTGCAGCGCTGTCTCAGTGATGCCCGAGGCGAACGCCGCGGCCTCGAGGGCGCGCATCTGCTCGACAGAGACGATCTTCATTCGACGCCTACGCGGCGTGGAGCCCTGGCATCTCTAGTACAACCGGGCACAAGTCCCTTCGGGGGGAGTGGGTTGACCCCCAACTACCAGCGGTGCTCTGCGACGCGGCCGTATCAGGCGGAGGCTGCGGGAGCGGGATCCGAGGCTGCGGGCGTGGGCTCGGGCTCGGCCTCGGCTGGCTGCTGTTGCGGCGGCCCAACCTGAGGCTGGGGCTGGGGGCGCGGCCGACGGCGGCGATAGTACGCACGCACCGCGTCACCGATTTTGCGCGCATCAGCGCTCTGCGACTCGCGAATCGCGTCAACCACGATGTGCGGCGGTGGCAGCGCACCCGTTTCCTCGGCAAGCGCACGACTGAAGGTTTCCATCGCCTCTTCGTCCATGGTTTGCCCACTGATTTCGCCGAGCAGCCGGCGCATCTCGACGATGTCTTCCTCGTCGCGCCTGCGCTGCTCCGCACGCTGCTGCATCATCGCCGTACGGCTCGGGGCACCACGACCCGGACCCATCGGTCCACCTGGTCGTGGAGCACCCATGCCGGGCCGTCCTGGACGCGCACCGGCGGGTGCGGAGGGGCGCGGACCGCGCGAAACGCCACGGTCCATCGTTGGGCCGCCAGCAGCAGGAGCCGCGAACTCAGGCTCGAACTCACCGGGTCGACCGCGGCCACGGCCGCCGCGGCCTGGCGGACCACTACCTCGACGGCGCTCACGGCCGGCGTCTTCGCCGCGGTGCTCGCGCCGCTGTGGTCGGCGCCGATCGCGATCGAAGCCGTTGCTATCCAGATCGTCGGTTTCTAGATAGCGGTCGACGCTCTCGCGTCGTGGGCGGGCACGTCCTCGCGGTGCCGACTCGACGACGACCAGGGGTGCTTCGTCTTCCTGGGGTACCTCCGTCGGCGCTAGCCCAGCCTCTTGCAGCGCGGCGAATTGGCCGAGCAGCGCTTCCTTCAGCGATCTTCCCACATACGCTCCCTGCGGCTCGTCTGATTCATCGCCTGTTTACGCTGCCCCACCGGGCGCAGCAATCCAGTTCAACTGCTTCCTTCCGCCGCCTTGCTTGGCAGTCCTGCAACGTTACTCGATCACGCGGCTCGCGAGCGACGCGGCGCCGTTGTGCACCCACGCGTACCCGCCACTATGTCGAGCAGTCTAACAGAACAGTCAAGCCCGCCCACAAGTACACAAGTGCGCAGTGCTGATCGTTCTGCGGGCCGGATGAACGGCATACTTCTTTCTACGCAACGGCGGTCCCGACCGGATTCGAACCGGCGATCTCGTCCTTGACAGGGACGCATGTTTGGCCGCTACACCACGGGACCGGTCCGCGCACATTATAGGCTCCTGTTCTCAGGAGCCGCCGACCGAGTCCTCGACTGCCCGCAACGCTGCCTGCAGCGCATCCTGCCGCAAGGCCAGCGTCAGGTCACCTCGCGTCTTCTCGAGGATTCCACGTGTATTGTCGGTCGTTCGTCGCAGGCCGCCCGTCATCGCGTCGGGGTAGTCGATCGTCACCAGCAGCGAATAGATATCATCCATGGCGCTCAAAAAACGCTCGCAGCCCTCGGTTTCACCGCGCCGCAGCATGTCCAGCACGTAGCGCCGCAATTCGCCGACTGATTCGGCCAGCCCGTTCAAGAACGCCGCCGGTGCGATGCACATCGTTGTTGGATCGGGCAAGCGTTCACCGTTCACGAGGGCGTATGTCGCACTCGCCTCGACCAGCTCCTTTTGTGCATCTTGCACGTAACCCGTCCAGTAGAGATCGCCCAGGCCGTCGAGTCGGGAAATGATGCGTTCGTTCGACGCGCGCGCCTGCTGCAGGAGTTCGAGAGCCAGAGAAAAGTCACGCCGGTGGATAGCGCGGATGGAATTGGCGCACGCGCGCACCATCTCGCGCGACCACTGGAGCACTTGCTCGCGCGCAGCATTCTTGCGATCCAGCTCGGTCCGCGCCCAGCTCTCGATGGATTCGAGCTCTTGCAGGCTCACAGGTCAGTCCAGAGCGATTTCGATGCGCTTGTTGCCTTTGCCTTTGTTTTCAGAGCCCGTGATGCGCACGCGGCCGACCTCGGTCGTGTTTTGCACGTGCGTGCCGCCGTCAGCCTGCTGGTCAATCCCCTCGATGTTGACGACCCGAATGATGTCGATGCCTTCGGGGATCAGATTGACCTTCGTGCGGATGAGGTCCGGGATCGAAAATGCTTGATCACGCGGGAGGAACCGAATCGACACGCTGTGTCCTTCGGTGAGGAGCTCGTTCGTGCGCTGTTCGATTGCCTGGAGCCGTTCCGCCGAAAGGTCAGGCAGCAGAAAATCCATGCGCGCCCGGTCCGGATACATCTGGCCGCCTGTCACCGTGGCTCCGTACAGCTGATAGATCACGCCACTCATGGAATGCAGCGCCGTATGGTGTCGCATCAGCGCGTATCGACGGTCCCAATCAATCTCGCCATGCACCTGAGTGCCGGGCGCCGGCGCTGGACCATCGAGACGGTGCAGCACCGTTGAGCCCAGCTTGCGTGCCTCAACGACGTTGGCCGATCCGCCCTGCCAGCTCAGCGTGCCCAGGTCGTGTGGTTGACCGCCGCCAGTCGGATAGAAAGCCGTCCGATCCAGAACGACTGCGCCGTCAGACGTGACCTCGGCGACCTGCGCATCGAAGCTGCGCACATACGCGTCTGTCGAATACAGCATCTCCGTTTCGGCCACGGGTCCGATGGTAGCCGTAGCGCAGCCGTAGTGCGCGCGAACGTTGCTGACCCCGGTCTGCCAGGTTTAGGATCGCTGGCTCAACGATGCTCCGTTTCGCGGTGGTGCTCGGACTGTTGTTGCTGGGCAGCACCGCCGTCACTTCCTTCAGCGGCGTCGTACCGTCGTCCACTCCGACCAGCGTGCCGACCGCTACAGCCGTCACTCAGCCGACGGCCACAGCGCAGCAGAGCGCACCGCTGCAGCCGACCGGCACAGCGCAGCAGAGCGCGCCGAGCCTGCAGCTGACCGGCACAGCACAGCCCACCGCGACGCCAATCCCGATGGACCCGCCTGAGCTACGCGCCGTCTGGGTAGATGCTTTCCACGACGGGTTCAAGACGGCCGCCCAGGTCGATCAGCTCGTCACGTGGGCCCGAAACGCGAACCTGAACGCACTGTTCGTCCAGGTCCGCCGCCGTGGTGACGCTTACTACCTGCGCTCGTTCGAACCAGGCACGGAAGACCCCGACTTCACGCCAGGCTTCGACGCGCTGCAGTACCTGATCGACAAAGCTCACCAGGGCCCACAACGGCTCCAGGTTCACGCGTGGCTGGCCACGCTGCCGATCTGGGGCAATCGCGACACACCACCCGTGGCCGGGTCGCACGTGTTCAACCTGCACGGGCCGAGCGCCGACCCATCCAGCACCTGGCTCATGTACCGCGATGACGGCGAGGCATGGGCAGGCACACCAAGCGGCGGCATGTACTACCTCGACCCTGGTAATCCAGACGCGGCGCGCTACACCACTGACGTGTACCTGAATCTCGTGCGCCAGTACGACGTCGATGGCATTCACCTGGACCAGGTGCGCTATTTCGAAGGCGATGCGCTGCGCTGGGGTTACAACCCGACCAGCGTTGCGCGCTTCAACAAGCAATCCGGACGAGATCCTTCGACCCAACCCGACCCGAACGACCCCGACTGGATCGCCTGGCGACGTGACCAGGTCACAGCGCTCGTGCGGCGGACGTATCTGGAGGTCAAAGCCCTCAAGCCGCGCATCGCGGTAACGGCGGCGGTCGTCACGTGGGGCAAGGGGCCGCAGTCGAGCGCCGACTGGCAGCGGCAAGCCGCATTCGCGTCGGTGCTCCAGGACTGGCGGGAGTGGCTCCAGGAGGGAATCGTCGATTACGTGCTGCCCATGGACTACTACCGCGAAAGTGATCCGCAGTCCGCGTGGTTCGACGCGTGGACCACGTTCGAGGTGGCAAACGTGGGACAGCGCGGTGTCGTGCTTGGGCTGGGCTCGTATCTGAACGACGCTGGCGATGCGCTCGCGCAGCTTTCGCGCGCGCGTGCGCTGCATCCGCTGGGCGTCGCGTTGTACTCGTACGCGGTGCCCACACGTGACCTCGAGAACGCGGCCTCGAGTGACCGCGACGCATTCGCGGCGCAACTGCGATCGGTCTTCGCGCGACCGGCGCCCGTGCCTGATCTGGCGTGGCTCGCGCATCCCGCGCTCGGCGGCGTCCTTCTCGAAGCACCAGGTCAGGACGGTCTGCAGATCGTGCTGCGCGACGCAGCGGGTACTCAGCGCACGTTGCGAACCGACGGCACTGGTGTCACCGGTGCCTTCGACCTGTCGCCTGGGAGCTACACGCTGACTCTGAACGGCACCACTCAACAGATGCAAATAACCGCCGGCGCAGTGACGCTCTTGAGAACTACTGGCCAGTGAAGCCGGCAGCCCGCATGTTCCGCGACAGGAACCCCGTTAAAGCGGCCGTCGCCCCGCGAAGCCCGCGTCGATCTCGTGCCACCAGCGGATCTCGAACGGCTCGCCGCGCCGCCAGCACAGGTACACGATGCGCCCCTCGCGCGGACTCGGAAAATCGATCAGTCCAGCGCGAATATCTCGCAACACGACGCCCATGTCGTGAATACGTTCGAGCAGCGTTGATAACTGCGCACCAATCGCACGTCTTTCAGCGTCCGATACGGCCGGCGCGGCGCCTGGCCGCACCTGGCCATTCGCGCGCGCCCGCGACTGCTCGGCCTGCGCCTGTCGCTCCGTCCCGCGCAAGCGTTCCGCCAGGTTTTGCGCTTCAGCCAGCAGGCGGTCTATTTCGGGTAAGAGCGCCTCGGCCTCCTCGCGCGTGAATGTGCGCGCATCCGGCTCCACCGGTTTCGGGTTGTAGCAGGTCTCCGGCCGCTCCTACTATCCGGTGGTTGTGCGGCGCTGGCTAGCCATATTCAGCTTCGGAGCACTGTTGCTTGTAGTGACCGCTTGCGCGCAGCCGCTCGCAAACGTCAACGCGTCCGCACCGTCGCCCTCGCCAAACTTGCGCAATATCGAGAATCGGCTCGACGTCCATTACCGCCTGAACACGCCGGCCACGGTTTCGGCCTACATCGAGTCAAGTGACGGCTCGCGTTGGCCGGTGCATGAGAATGCAGTCCGCCCGAGGCCGGGCGACTACGTGCTGCAGTTCGACGGGACCATAGCGGGTCCAGGCGCCAACGAGCGTCGAGTTCTGCCGGATGGTGACTACCAACTGGTGCTCGAGGTCAACTCGGGCGCGAACCATCAGCAAACGCACATCCCGCTGCCGATTCGGAATGCTGACGCCACCCCACCTGACATCATCGGCCTGAGCCTGCTGCCACAGACGATCTCGCCGAATTTCGACGCACGAGACGACGTCACAAACGCGACCTTCCAACTGGCCAAACCGGCCCGCGTTGCGCTGTTCCTCGACAAGACGGATGCCAGCGGACGGACCGTACGGCTGTGGCAGAGTGATGACGTCAAGCTGCCCGCGGGTGAGCAGGCACTGACGTTTGACGGTCAGATCAATGGAGCGCCTGTAGCCGACGGTCAATATCAGCTCGGCGTTCGCGCGCGGGACGATGCGGGCAACGTGGTCGAGCAGAGCACGCCGCTGCAGGTCGAGCAAGCTGGAGCTCCGGATGCAACGCTCGTGTCGGTGCGCATCGGCCCGCTGCAGATCATCCGCGGCGATCAGGTGTGCCTGGATGCGCTGGTCCGGAACACGGGGCAAACGGTGCTGCGAACCGAGGGTCCCGATCCAGGCTACGTGTACAACTCCCAGGAGACGTACTCGTCTATTGCCGATCACGCTTACGTGGAGCACGCCGGGTTCTGGCGTATCGGGCTGAGCTCGTCGGGCAGCACGGACACGAATGGGGCCACCTACCCGTACCGTTGGGGATTCGGACGCGATCTGCAACCCGGCGAAGAGGCGCCGGTGCACGGGTGCGTCCAGGTGTTGAACGAGCAGGACAAGCTGGTGTTCTTCGCGAGCCTGGTGCAGGAGAACGTCGCGATTCATAGCCCGGGGGCGGGCATGGTGCGCGTCGACATCTCGTCGTAGGAGCAGGCGCGTGCAGCCGCGCGTGTCGGTGCTGATCGCCTCCTACAACACACGTACGCTGCTGCTGGAAGCGATCGCATCGGTTGTTCGCCAGCCCGGTGTGCAAGTCATCGTCGTCGACAATGCGTCCGCCGACGGCAGCGCTGACGCGGTCGCAACCGGGTTCCCAGAGGTGACGCTCATCCGCGCAACGCGAAACCTTGGCTTTGCAGCTGCCACCAACCGCGCTGCCGCCGAAGCAAACGGCGAGTTTCTTCTTTTGTTGAATCCGGACGCCCGACTGCTGGACGGCGGGCTCGCGACGCTTGTCGATTGCCTGGAGCGCGAGCCACGAGCCGCCGCGGTCGGTCCAGCGCTCGTGTTCGGCGATGGTCAACCTCAGGCCGCCGCATTCCGCTTCCCGGGCCTGGTCCAGATCACGCTCGATCTCTTTCCGATCGCCCGCCTCACGGATTCGCGTCTGAATGGGCGGCTGCATGCCGCGCCGACGGCGCGCCAGATCGATCATCCCCTCGGCGCATGCATGCTCATTCGCCGTTCGGCCTGGGACGACGTCGGTCCGCTGGACGAGGGCTATTTCATGTACCTCGAGGAGGTGGATTGGTGTCGTCGGGCGCGTGGCCGTGGTTGGCAGATCTGGTACGCACCTCAGGCGCATGCAGTTCACCATGCGGGATCGGCCACGCGACAGCAGCCAGGCGCCATGTTCGCCCAGCTGTGGCGCAGCCGCTTGAGGTATTACCAGCGCCACCACGGACTCCTGTTCAACCGGGCAGTTCACACGCTCGTGCGCCTCGGGCTGGCTGCGCGCACGGCGGACACCCCCGAGACACGCTCTGTCCGCGACCTGGTCCGATGAGTACGCGCCGGCCGACTCTCACGGCGGCCGTCATCGCGCGCGACGAAGAACACATGCTCGCCCAGTGTCTCGAGACACTGCGGTTCGCCGACGAGCGACTGGTCCTGGTTGACGCGGCGACGCGCGACAAGACACGCGAGATCGCCCGAGCCTGTGGCGCGCGCGTCGAGGAACGCGCCTTCGACAACTTCGCCGCGCAGCGGCAGGCCGCGCTACGACTCGCGCGCGGTGAGTGGGTGCTCTTCGTGGACGCCGACGAACGCGTCAGCACAGCTCTGCGCGACGAGATCACGTCGATGCTCGCCGCGCGCGACGACCGACACGCGTTCTGGATCCCTCGCGACAACTACATCCTCGGGCGGCTCGTCCGTCACGCCGGGTGGTATCCGGACTATCAGCTGCGCCTGTTGAACCGAGAGTTCGCACGCATGGACCCACAACGCGTCGTGCACGAACGGGCGCTGGTAGACGGCCCAGTCGGACACCTCCACGGCGCCTTCATCCACTACAACTACTCCTCGTTCGGCGACCTGCTGAGGAAACAGCAGCGCTACAGTCAGTTGGAAGCGGAGCGGTGGCTCCTCACGTACGGCCGGCCGCGCCGACGCGCACTGATTGGCCAGCCCGCGCGTGAGTTCTGGCGTCGGTTTGTGATCCTCGGGGGGTACCGCGACGGTCCGATTGGGTTGCTGCTGAGCCTGGTCATGGCCTGGTACGCCGGGCGCGCGGTCTGGCTGGCGCTCAAGCTGACGTCGCTACGAGCGCCCGCAACTGTGCGACCGTCGTGACGTCACGCACGGCGAACAGAAAGTCGGCAAGCGAACCACGTGCGCGTAGCTGTCGCAACAGGCCCGGAATCGGGTTCGCCGGAGACGCCGCGTATCCCTCGGCATAGCTGCCATAGAGCGCGAAGTACGCCTGGTTCAATTTGCGCACCGCGTAACCGTGCCGCTGCAGCTCATCCCGGCGGGCGTTCATGTACGCCTCCGCCGCATCGATCTGGCCCGCGCTCAACATCACGTCGACAGATTGCCTTGTCTCGCGCATGAACGCCCCGAAATCGAACGAGGACTGCTGCTGCGGCGGCACTGGCGCGCCTGGCTGAATCAGGTCAAGCTGCTTCGCCAGTGAGCTGCCCACCTCATTGCCGACCATGTCGGCGGTCGTCTCGTTGATCTCGCGCGTTTCCTCGCTGGTCCAGTAGCCAGCCCCAAGTGGATAGAAGATCAGGTACTGGTGCAGCCATTCGTGCGCGACTGACGACAGCACGCGGTCCGAGGAGCCCTCTTCGAGCACCATGGCCGGATACGTCGCCAGCCCCCCGATCGGCGCAACTAGCGAAGAGACGCCTGTGCTGTCCGCCGAGTCCTCGAGGCGCTCTTCCGATGCCACGTCCATGCTGCGGAGCACCATCGAGCTGATCACGCGGATGTCGTTGCGCGGCGAGATAACCAGCACGTTGGGAGGCGGCGTCAGCGCGACCAGAACCGGCGGAAACAGTGGCGCGATGCCGACCGGCTGCGAGTGGGTGACACCCGCGTCGCGATAAGCCTGCGCGACTTCGTCTTCGAGAGCGCGCTCCGCTTGCGGCCGCAGGTCTTCGCGCGCGCTGCCCTGGGCGAAGTATGCCTGCAGGACGTGCTTGTCGGCGTCGGACGCGGGCACGACGCCCGTGACCCCGCGCCAGAGTTGTCCGACGCGTGCGCCAACGTTGATCGTCTCCCAATCCAGCAGCTTGAAACTCGCGGTGCTGGTGAGTTCGCGCAGGCGCAGGTCGTTGCTCGGCTGCAACGGGCCGATCAGCAGTGAGGCCAACACGAGCACGCTCGGCAGCCACCGCACAGCCGTCGCAATGAACGTCACGGGCGACATTGTCGCGCAGCCACATACGCGGCGGTCGCTTTAGCATGCGCCTGTGTCGGAAGACGCGGCCTCGCTCCAAGCCGCCCTGCATGCCGCCCAACACGGTGACGTGGCCGCCTTCAACACGCTGGTGTTGCTCTACCAGCGCCAGGTCTACAACGTCTGTTACCGCACGCTCGGCAACGTAGAGGACGCCGCGGATGCGACCCAGGACGCTTTCCTCGCCGCGTTTCGCGGCCTCAAAACCTTCAATGGCCCGGCGGCAGGCTTGAAACCGTGGCTATTACGCGTCTCGGTCAATACCTGCTACGACCACCTGCGCCGCCGACAGCGCCGCCCAAGCGAAAGCCTCGAGGCGCTCACCACGTCAGACCACCACGACGTGAACGCAAGCGCCGATCTGCCCGACCCTGCACTGGGCCCGGATCACCTGGCGCTCGGCGCCGAGACCGCACGCACGATCCAGGCAGCCCTCGACCAGCTGCCGCCCGACCAGCGAGTCACCGTCGTGCTGTGCGACGTGCACGGGCTCAGCTATGACGAGGTAGCGCTGGCGACTGATGTCGAGCTTGGAACGGTCAAAAGTCGCCTGAGTCGCGCCCGCGCGCGTCTGCGCGACCTGCTTGCGGCCGCGGGGGAACTTCCGGCGTCGTCGCAGCGTCTTAAAGGAGGGCCCCGTCCATGAACGCGCTGAACGACGACCACCTCGACGAGGCGATGCTGAGTGCGCTCGTGGACGACCAGGTCGAGGGCGACTGCAGCGAGCAGAGCGAGCGCAGCGAGCACACGCTGGCGGTCCGTGCGCACGTGCGCCAGTGCGCCGACTGCGAGCGACGTCTCGCGGAATTGCGCCACGTCGTCGGCCTGCTGCATGCGCTGCCCATGCACGAGCCACCGCGGAGCTTCACGCTCGGTCCACGCCGCGGGGCCGATCCGCCGAACGTCGTGCGTTTGCAGCGCTGGTACGCGGCGACGCGCGTCGTCGCCGCTTCACTGGCAGCCGTGTTCGTCTTCCTTGTCGCGGGCACCGTGTATGTCGACGCGACGGCAGTGCGCGCGCCGCTCGTAACTGCCCCGTCAGCCGCGCCAGCGAGCATCCCTGCGCCGTCGCCGCCTGCGCCCCCCGCTGCGGTCTCCGCTGCCACACGCCCGGCCGCGGGTGCGCGATCGGCCCAGAGTGCACCAGGCGGCGATTCGAGCGACCAGGTCGCGGCGACGACCAGCGTCCGACCACTCCCGACACTGCCGCCGACACCCGCGCCGACGCCGGCGGCGGTGTCGACCGCACTCCAGTCGTCGACGCTGGATCCCGCCGCGGTCTGGCGAGACGCCGCGAGCGTCGCGGGGGTTCTTGCGGTCCTGATCGTTCTCCTCGCGGTAGCCTTGCG
>JAFAPL010000035.1 GCA_019247135.1 Chloroflexota bacterium
GGGGTGTGGCGAGGCATCGCGCGTGACGAGTTCAATCCTGTGCTCGACCGCTGGCACGAGCAACTCCGGGCGGCATTGCTGCCGTTGACCGGCGATAGCTGGTTGGACTTCTGGGCAGATAAACACGGCCTGGATCTAAGCGCGACGGCCAGGCTGGCCGAGACCGTACTCAAAATGAGCGAGGACGTGTACGTGCACGCGCTGGGCGTCTACTTTGCCCAGCTGGAGCTACCGCTGGAGGACGCGTGGACGGCGGACGCGGACTGGGCGTTTCGCGCGCCTCGTTTCGACCCCGTCTTCGGTGAAGCGAACCGAATGCCGGTGCTCGTCCGGACCATGCGGGACCTGGGCATCGACCTCGAAGCGCAGACGGAGCTAACGCTCGAGAAGGCCGCGGGCAGCGACCTGCGCACGATCGTCATCGGCGCACCTGATGAGGTCCACGTGGTGGTGCCGTTCGTCGGTGGTTGGCAGGATCTCGCACGATGTTTGCGCGGGCTGGGCTGCGCGCAGCACAGCGTGCATACGGATCGAACATTGCCGTTCTGGCAACGCGAGCTTGGCGACGCCACACCTGGCCTCGCGTATGGACTCCTCCTCGAGGGACTGGTGCGCGACCGCGTGTGGCTCACCGAACGCGTCGAATATGCTGCCAGCGACGATTTCCGAGTCATCAGCACGATCGCGTGGTTGTATCGCGTGAGGAAGCTCGCCGCACTGACGCTGTACGAGCAGCGACTCTGGGCCGCGGAGCCGGGCACAGCAACTGCCGCCGACTTTGAAGAGGCCCTGAGCAGCCACCTGCACGTCCGCCATTTCGCCGACGACTATTTGCTCGGACTCCTCAATACACCCTGGAGTACGCTGCGCAGCAGCGTCGAGCTAAGAGCCGAATGCTTCGCGGCACAGCTTCGCTTGTGGCTCAAGCGTGAATTCGACGAGGAATGGTGGCGCAGCGGCCGCGCCGCGAATTTTCTCAAACGCGAGCTGTGGCGCGCTGGCAAGCGCTACACAGCCGATGAGCTGCTGGGGTTTATGGGCTTCGAAGGGCTCGACGCAGGGGTCCTGTGGTCCGAAGTGGCCGAGGTCCTCGCGCCGCTATGACCGGTTTGACGCACCTGGACGCGAGCGGCCGTGCTCGAATGGTGGACGTCTCCGAGAAAGACGTCACGCGGCGGGAAGCAACCGCTCGAGCCCGCGTACGAATGCGTGTAGAGACTGCCCGCCTGATCGCCTCGGGGGGCGTGGCCAAGGGCGACGTGCTCGCCGTGGCCCAGGTAGCCGGCGTCATGGCCGCCAAGAAGACGTCGGATCTGGTTCCGATGTGCCACCCACTGCCGATCAGCGGGGTCGATATGCGGTTCGACCTGGATGAGGAGCGTGGGGAGCTCGAAATTCAGGCGACCGTGCGGGTAACGGCCCGAACGGGTGTGGAGATGGAGGCTCTCACGGCAGCGTCAGTTGCCGCATTGACCGTGTACGACATGTGCAAGGCCGCGGACCGCGGCATGAGCATTCACGAAATCGAGCTGCTGCAAAAAAGTGGCGGCAAGAGTGGAACTTTTTCGCGCCCATGATCCGTGTCGCGATCCTGACCGTGAGCGACAAGTCTTCGCGCGGCGAACGCGAGGATCGCGGCGGGCCGGCCATTCGTGAGGCTTTGCAAACGGCCAACCTGGAGTGGAGCGAGGTCGCGTATCGCATCGTCGCTGACGAAGAGCAGGAGATCGCGGAGGCGCTCTTCCATCTATCCGAACGAGAGGACGTCGACCTCATTCTGACGACGGGCGGAACTGGTCTCGCGCCGAGAGACGTGACACCCCAGGTGACGCTGGACGCGATCGAATACGAGGTGCCCGGCGTTGCCGAGGCGATGCGCGCGGCCAGTCTTCGAGTCACGCCTGCCGGAATGCTGTCGCGTGGCGTGGCCGGCGTACGCAACCGCACGCTCATCGTCAATCTGCCCGGCAGTCCCAAGGCCGTTAGAGAGAATCTGGAGGCCATCGCTGCTGCGCTGCCGCACGCTATCAGCACGCTGCGGGGAGAAGTCGGCGAACACCTGGTACAACCCGGCGCGAGTCCCTCCGAAGTTTCGACCCACTCCCCCCAACCCCCTCTCCCTGGCCAGGGAGAGGGGGCGAAGGGGGTGAGGGTTGACCCCTAAGTACCGGCACTCCACCGCCAGGCGTTACTAGGCCCGGGAACGGACGAGACTGCGTAGCACCTGCTGCTGGCGGGTGTCGATGCCGCCGGTGCTATACAGCGCCGCTGCGTAGACGGCTGCACCGGCGATCATCGCCGCGATGGGGTGGATGGCGTCACGAAGCCACCACGCCACGGGCGCCATGAGGATGGTCGCGATCAGCGGCGCCCGCGCTTCGGCCACCAACGAAACGTGCGGCGCGACCGCGCGCACGGCGTGGCGGAATGGGACCAGCAGCACGACCTCGCTGAGGACCGTCACCAGCGCGGCGCCGACAAATGTGTAGCGTGGGATGAGCAGTACGTTGCCCGCGACGTTGAAGATGAACACGGCCACGAACGCCACCGTCAGGAGCCGCTGGCGCCCTGCCGCGATGAGCACGTACTGCGTCAGACCATTGGCGTAGCTGAGCGGGAGGTAGCAGATCAGGATCGCGAGTGCCGTGGCCGAATCTGGCAAGTACTGCTGGCCGCCGACGATGGCCACAATCGGCGCCGACAGGAGAGCGACGCCCGCCGTGAGCGGCAGGGCGATCTGGAGCAACACGCGCAACCCGAGTCGGTAGGCCTCAGCCAGGTCAGCAGTCCGCGAGAGTCGGGGGAAGAGGGCGAGGGTGAAACTGGAGGAGATGATGCCCGCGCCCTCGCTCACTCGGTACGCCGCACCGTACGCGCCCGCCGCGGCCAGGCCGCCTAGCCCGGGCAGCAGTAAAGCGTCGATCTTGAAGAACAAGCCCTGAAGCAGTTGGTTCAGGAACAGAGGCCACGATTCGCGTATCCAGCGAACCGAGCCGTGCGCCGCCTCAGGCAGGTGCACCCGACTTTGCAGCACGTACAGCACGCTTGCGCTGACGACGTTGTTCACGGCCGAAACGGCAGCCAGGCCGATCAGCCCGAAGCCGCTGAACAGGACGATGGCGCCGAGGACGACGCGCAGCAGCGTTCCGAGCACCGAGACCGCGGCGGTGTATTCGAGGCGTTCGGCTGCCCACAGCACGCCACTGGCGGACTTGGCGATGACGGTCGGGGCGAGACCCGCGTAGAAGATCCACCCGGCGGTTGCGGCTTCGCTGCTGAGATTGGCCAGGTCGCGGCCTGGCCCGTACACGATCACGACGAGTGGGAGTCCGATCAGCCAGAGTGCGAAGCGCAGCGCGCAAACGGTACGCAGCGCGATGCGGGCGTTGATGTTCTTCCGTGCTACTTCACGTGCGAGCACAGCGTTCAGGCCGAAATCGATCAGGGTGTCGAGATAGGTCGTGAAGACGACCAGGAACGTGTACGCGCCCACGTCGGTGCGACCGAGCAGACGCAGGTAGATCAGCGCAAAGGCGGCGTCCACGACGCGCGCGCCAATAGGCGCCGCCGTATTGAATGCGATTCGACGCGTGCCGACTATGCGTCCTTCCAGGCCTGACAGAAGTGCCACAGCAATCGCACGCCGACGCCGGTTGCGCCCGGGCGGGGGTTATACGGCGCTACATAGGTCTGTTCACCGTCGGCATACGCCGTGCCCGCGATGTCCAGGTGAGCCCACGGGATGTCATCCACGAACTCTTTGAGAAACAGCGCCGCCGTGATGGCCCCCGCGCGACGGCCGCCTGAGTTTCTGACGTCCGCCATGGCCGTTTTTATCTGTTCGCCGTAGACCTTCCACAGCGGCAATTGCCACAATCGGTCGCCCGAGCGTTCACCTGCCGCGAGCAGCGCATCCGCCAGCGGCTGGTTGTTGGTCATCAGGCCCGTGGCATGATCGCCCAACGCCACCTGAACCGCGCCCGTGAGCGTCGCGAAATCGACGATCGCGTCCGGCTTCTGCTCTGCCACGTACGCCAACGAGTCTGAAAGGATCACGCGGCCTTCGGCGTCCGTGTTGACGATCTCCATGGTTTTGCCGTTGTAGGCCTTGAACACGTCGCCAGGTTTGTATGCGGAGCCGGACGGAAGATTCTCCGTCGCCGCGAAGACGCCAAGCACGTTGACTGGCAGCTTGCCAGCCGCGGCAAGTTGGCTGAAGCCGATGACGGTCGCGGCACCCGTCATGTCGTGCCGCATGAACTCCATGCGCTCGGCGGGCTTGATCGAGATGCCGCCCGAGTCGAAGGTGATGCCTTTGCCGACCACGGCCAGGGTTTTGCGGGCGCCAGGCGCGGTGTACTTCATCGCCACGAACGCGGGCGGCTGGACGCTGCCCTGGTTGACCGCCAGGATCGCGTTCATGCCGTGCTCGCGCAACTCGTCCTTGCCCCACACCGTGATGTCGAGTCCGTACTGCTGAGCGACGGCTCGCGCCTGCTCGGCGAGGTACGTCGGGGTGACGTAGTTGCCTGGGCCAACGGACAGGTCGCGGACCTTCATGACCGCATCGCACGTGATGCGCGTCAGGTCAGCCAATTCCTGGAGACGGGAGGCACGGCCGGCGTCCTGTTCGACGACGATCATGCTGCCGACCTGGTGCTTCGGTTTGGTGGCTTCCTTGAACTGGTCGTACCGATACAGCGCCAGAATGGACGCTTCCATGGTGCAACGAGCGGCGGTATCCAGGTCGAGTCCGCCAGTGCCAGCGCCGTGCACGATCGTGGCAAAGCTGTCGAGGTTCAGGTCGCGGGCTTTCCGAGCAGCCAGGGCGGCGGCCACGCGCACGTTCTCAGGCTCGAATTCAGCCTGTTTGCCCAGCCCGACGACGGCGACGCGCCGCGCCTTCAATCCGTTGTTACCCGGGTTGTGGATGACGGATACGCTCGCGGCTTCGCCGGTGATCTCGCCGTCGGCGATGAGCCGCCGAATCTGGCCACCCAGAGCGGCGTCGACGGCGCCTGTCGCTCCGCCTGGCTCGCTTACACCCTCGAAGAGGTTGACCACGAGCATCGGCGTCTCCAGTTCGGTCACCGATCCCTGCTGAACCCGTAGCTCCACTGCCTTGTCTCCTAACTCGAAGTGACTCCCAGGAAACCTGGGCCAAGCACACGCAAGAGCGCGTATGCATTCAATGCGACCAGCGCGAACGAGAGCGCGAGCGACACCGGGCCGCGCAGTCGCGGCGGCACCCATGCGGCCCAGCCCACTACCAGAAACACCGCCAGAGGTGCGAGCGCCGTAAACAAATATCGACCCTGCGGCTGCTGGAACGTCACGTTGTAGCCGAGATACGCCAACCAGGCGCCGATGATCGTCGCTCCCAGCAGCAGCCACCGCGGCTGCCAGCGTGGAGAGCGCAGATGCAACAGCAAACCGAGCACAGCCAGGACGCACAGCGCTCCCCATGCCCAGTACAGACGATCCGGCGCCACGATGCCCATCCAGCCAAACTGCGCCCAGAAGCTGTGAAAGCTGATCGTCACGAACGAGCTGACGTATTCAGGGGTGAGCCCTGGAAAGCGCGGTTGGTCCGTAACGATCGCGTGGCGTGCGGTCGCGAGTGGATCGGTCAAGCCGTAGCTGGTGACCTGGTGAATCATCCACGGTGTTCCGACGGCCGCGCCGACGCCAACGAACGCGAGCGCACAGCGCAGCTTCCGCGTGGCGCGGTACATCACAACGGCGAGTCCAATTGGAACGAAGATCGCCAGGGCCAACTTCGCCAGAACACCCAACGCGACAAGCGCACCAAGCGCGCTGGCGCGACGAGCGTCGACGCGCTGCAGGGCCAGCGTGCGCAGCAGAACGAGCACCAGGACTGCCGCGAGCAGGTTTCCCAACGCGTCAGCGCTGATCGACGATGAGACCGCCGAGAACATGGGTACCCCAACCATCGCCACCGGTACCGCGGCGGCCAACGACGGCGCGAGGACCTCTCGCGCGACGAAATAGCCAGCGATGAGGGTCAACGCGCCGAGCGCCGCGCCGAAAAGGCGCAGCGTGTTCACCTGCTGCTCGACCGGTTCGCGCTCGGACAGCCGGAACAGCGGGGCGGCGAGAACGTAGTAGAGGGGCGGCTGCCAGCCTTCGTACCTGATCGACGCCACCGAGTCGGTGGGTTGCAGGCGTCCGTTCTTCAGCCGGTCGAGCAACGCCGTGTTCCAATCGCCTTGCTGAAGGACTGGCAACGTGCCTGTGTCGGCGACCTGCTCGATGTAGTTGTAGTGCGCGGGCTCGTCGGGGTTCTGCCAGATCGGGGTCCTGTCGATGTAGCCCAGCGCGAGCGCACTGTACGCGACGATCGCACAGGCCAGGACGAGCGGAGCTTCGCGCCAGCGGACGGTGGTCGCGCCCGACGCACGCAGACTCGTCGCGCGGGAGACCGTCGAGCTCAAGCAGCCTCGGCGGCCGAAAGCTCGAGTTTTCTGAACAGCGGGCTCGGGACTGGCAATTTGCGACCGCCGGGCAGCGCCTCGAAGTACCAGCCGCGGTCCTGCAGGTCATCCTCGTAGCCCAGCAGCCCGTGCAGCCGCGCGGACGTGTGGGGCAAAAACGGCGCCAGTAGCATCTTGGCCGCGTTGATCAGGTCGAGCAATGAGCCCATGGTGTGTTCGGCCGCGGCACGATCCTCCCGCGCTTGCCGCCACGGCGCCTGACGGTCGAACCACTCGTTGCCGAAGCGGGCGAGGGCCATCACCTCGCGCAATGCGGCGCGCAGGTGAACCGAATCGAGCTGCTCCTCAGTCGCCGCCCGAGCCGCCTCGATGCGTTGTGCGACCTCGGGATCGGTGATGTGTTCTGGAACGGTCCCGTCGAACGAGCGTTGCAGGAACGACAGCGTGCGATGCACGAGGTTGCCCCAGGTGGCAACCAGCTCGTCGTTGTTGCGACGGATGAAGTCCTCTTCCGTGTAGTCGGTGTCGGCGGTCTCGGGCGCGTTCGCGATCAGGTAGTACCGAATCGCGTCCGGATCGAACGCCTCGAGCAGTTGCGGAACGGTCGTCCCGACGCCCGCACTCTTCGAGGCCTTCTGACCTCCAAAGTTCATGTATTCATTGGCGGGTACGTCGTAGGGCAGGATGACGTCGCCGCGGGCCAGCAGAATGGCGGGCCAGATGACGGTGTGGAAAGGGATGTTGTCCTTTCCGATGAAGTAGTACTGGCGACAGCTGGGGTCCTTCCACCAGCGCTCCCAGGCATCTGGCTGGCCGATGTCCTTGGCCCACTCGATGGCCGCGCTGAGGTAGCCACTGCAGGCCTCGAACCAGACGTAGATACGCTTGTCGTCCCAACCCCGGCCGATCTGCGGCGGCAGCGGCACTCCCCAGCTGAGATCGCGTGTGATGGCTCGCGCCTG
Organism: Chloroflexota bacterium; assembly: GCA_019247135.1. The sequence continues at coordinate 7,418 of JAFAPL010000035.1, forward strand.
CAGGCCACCTTCTAGAAAGTTGACCGTGAAGCGGTAGACATTTGGCCGCCAGAACGTATGCGGGCGCGCCCATTCCAGCAACTGCTGCTGGAGTTTTGGCAGATCGAGGTAGAAATGCTCCGTCTCGCGACGCTCGAGTGTCGCCGTCGGATTCAGCCGGGAATGCGGGTTGATCAGGTCCTCGGGCTCCAGCAGGCGGCCGCAATTCTCGCACTGGTTGCCACGAGCGCGCACATAGTGACAGTGCGGACATTCGCCTTCGATGTACGTATCTGGTAAGAAGCGGGCCGCGACGGGATCGAAGAAGCCGATCGAGGTGCTGCGAAACAAGTACTCCTTCTGGAGCAGCAGCATGAACTCGTCCTGGACCACTTCTCGATGGTTGTCCGTGGTCGTAGTGGTGTACAGGTCGTAACTGACGCCGAGGTCGCGCCAGTAGGTAAGAAACTCGGCGTGGTATCGGGCCGCGATCTCGGCGGGAGTGGTGCCCTCCTGGTCGGCGCGCACCGTGACAGGGGTACCGTGGGCGTCCGTGCCCGAGATCATCAACACGTCGTGGCCGCGCAGGCGCATGTAGCGCGCGAACACGTCGGCGGGAACGTAGACGCCCGCAAGGTGGCCAACGTGGAGCGACCCGTTTGCGTACGGCCAGGCGGTGCAGACGAGAACGGGCTCGCGTGGCGGCATACGAAACCGCTAAAGAGTAGCATCAGCGCGGTCAAGATCAACGCCGTAACGCTACCTGCACAGACACACCTGTATTGACGGACATAGGTACTCGCGATACTGTCGTGTCGCGCACCAGGGGCGGTGGCGACGGGTGAGGAAGCACCGAGTCCGGGGGACATGAGGGGTGGACTGGCAGTTTCTGCTGATCTTGCTATGCGCCGTGGCGATTCTCGCGTCCGGCCTCGCTATTTACTTCCGCACGAATTCGGAGCGCGCCGATCATCCGTTTGCCACAACCCTCATTAGCTGGCTTTTGATCGCGCTCTTCCCGGTCCTCGTGATCTTCGCCTTCTTCCCGACGAGTTCGGCGAACGGAACATTTTTTGGCATATCGCTGACGGGAGCAATTGCAGCGTTTTTCCTGATCTGGTGGTGGGGCACACGAATGGCGCTGTCCGCGACCGAAATGGACCGACTTCAGTCGAAAATCAAGCAGCTGGAGAGGCAGGTCCGTTCACAACCGGCCCTGCAGCCCGCCATGACCATCCGAGAGCTGCGCATCCAGCGCTTTCGCGTTGGCGCGTCGAAAAAGCACGTGGGAGTGGTTTCGGGTGAACTCGGCGAGGTCAAAGGCATCGATGTGTGGGTGAACTCGGAGAACACCAATTTGCAGATGGCGCGGTACTTCGACGGCTCCATCTCAGGCACGATTCGCTATCTCGGCGCCAGGAAAAACGAGTTCGGCGACGTTCTCGAGGACTCAATCGGACTGGAGTTGAAGCAGATCGCTGGCGGGCGCGCGAGTGTTGCGCCGAGCACAGTGTGCGTCACGGGGGCGGGCGAGCTTGCGAACACCCACACTGTCAAGCGCATTTTTCACGTCGCGGCCGTTGTAGGTGAGGTCTCCGCGGGCTACCGGCCGGTAGCCAACATCGGTCAATGCGTGCACAGGTGCCTGGCGCGAGCGGAGGCACCCGAGCTGATCCAGGATGACCTCAAATCGATGCTGATTCCGCTCCTCGGCGCCGGCACACGGAAACGGCCGCTCGATGAACTGGCGGACGAGTTGATCAATGCGGCGATTCGGTACCTGGCCGATACGCCGAATTGTCGTATTCAGGACGTTTATTTTCTCGCGCGGACCGAGCCCGAGTGGCACGCATGTCTTTCGGTCCTGCAGGCGAGTTCGAGCGTACGCCAGGCGCCCGAGTCGGCCGCTCGGACTGTCGCGCCAAGTCGCTGAAGCTGGAACACAGAACGATGATCGAACCGCCATACGGCGTCATCTGGAACCGTCTACGTCAGGGAAAGGTCGTACCGTTCCTGGGTGCCGGCGCATCCCTGGCTGAGGTAGACGCCAGCAGTCTCTGGGACGCGGCCTCGCCCGACCGCCTGCCCCGAGCCCGTGAGCTCGCCGAGGTCCTGGCTGGCGAGGCTTCATATCCACTATCAGGCCCGAGCGACCTCGAGGATCTTGCGAAGGTCTGCTCCTACTACGCCGACGTGGCCGGCCGACCGGTGCTGCGTGAACGTCTCCGGGAAGTTTTGAATCACGTCTATACACCGGGGCGGCTGCACCACATGCTCGCGAGTGTTCCGTCGCCGCTGACGATCGTTACAACGAACTACGACTGTTTGCTCGAAGCTGCCTTTCGCGCGGCAGGTAAACCGTACGATCTCGTGATTTACCCGACCGATCGAAAAGATCTCGCTAATGCGATCCTGTGGTGGCCACATGGGGCGAGCGAACCGGTAGCAAAGGTTCCAAATGATCTCGATATTGACCTTGCCACTACAAACGTCATCTACAAGATGCACGGTACGGTCGATGGAACAGACCCGGAATGGGATAGTTTTGTCATCACTGAAGAGGATTACGTCGACTTCCTGTCGCGGATGACTGTCAATACGGCTATACCGTCGCTCTTTTTTCAGCACTTCGGCTCGCGTAGCTTTTTGTTCCTGGGTTACAGCTTGCGCGACTGGAACCTGCGCGTTGTGCTCAAAAATATGGGCAAGCACATGTACTCACGACGGCTCATAGACCAGGAAGAGGAAGGACCACTTCCGTCGTGGGCCATTCAGGACGCTCCAACCGAGCTCGAGCGCCGCCTTTGGGACAAGCGTGGAATCTCAATCTTCGACGTAAAGCTCACGAACTTCGTGAGTCAACTCGAGGACAGGCGTGCAGCAGCTGCAGGACGGGCCGGTTGATCTGAGCCCGCCGCCAGGCTTCTGCCCGTATGTGGGCCTGGAGGCGTATACCGAGCGGGACAGCGACTATTTCTTCGGTCGCGAACGCGATGAGCGCGTCCTGAGCGCGAATCTGTACGCATCGCGGCTCACGATCCTGTACGGCGCCAGCGGGGTCGGCAAAACCTCGGTCCTGCTCGCGGGGCTCGTGCCGCATCTCGCATCGACTCCTTCCACTGCCACCGTTGTGTTTCGCGAGTGGCAGACAGACAGTTTTGAAGATGCGCTGAAATCGGCGTGCGCGAGTGCAGTCGAACGCAGCGCGGGCAAACGTGTCGATGCGGATCCTTCGGCGCCCCTCGACGACTTGCTATTCACTCTGGGCCAACACCTGCGCGGACCGATCACATTACTGTTCGACCAGTTCGAGGAGTTCTTCCTCTATCACCCCGCGACGAACGGCGGAGTGAGCTTCGACGTCGAACTGGCACGGGTGATCAACCGCGAGGACGTCGACGCGAGTGTGCTCATCGTGCTCCGCGAGGAAGGTCTGGCAAGCCTGGACCGCTTTCGAATCAGGATCCCTAATCTGCTCAGCAATCGGCTGCGCTTACGGCACCTCGACATGCGCGCGGCGGAAAGCGCAATCCGACGACCTCTGGATGTCTATAACGCCCGTGTCGACGCAGCCAGGCGCGTCGACATCGAAGACGACCTGGTGTTGAGGCTGCTGGCCGACGTCCGGACTGGCCTGGACCTTCTGGGCGACAGTCGGGCGGGCGGGGCAGCATCTCAGGCGACGGCGGGCGCAGAGCAGCCCGAGATCGAGACACCGTTCCTCCAGATGGTGCTGACGCGGCTGTGGGACGCGGAGCAGGCATCGAACTCGCGCACACTGCGCCTGTCGACCTATGAATCGCTAGGCGCGGCCGAGCGCATTGTGCGCACGCATCTCGAATCCGCTCTGGCGTCGCTGTCGCGACGCGAGAAGGAGGCGGCCGCCGAAGCATTCCGCTACCTTGTGACACCGTCGCGGACAAAGATTTCGTACTCCGTAAGCGATCTGGTGCAGTTCACGGGTCTGACACCCGAGCGCTTGCAGCCGATGCTGCAGCAGCTGGCTGAGGGTCGGGCGCGAATACTACGCGAAGTCCAGCCTGTCGCTCGTTCAGTGGAAGAGCAGCCTGAACCACGCTTCGAGGTCTTCCACGACGTTCTGGCGAGGCCGATAGAGGACTGGCAAAAGCGGTTCGCGACCAACCGTGCTCGAACGCGTCAAACGCGGCGCAGATTTGGCGTTTTTGCGGTTGCATTGGCCTTGCTCGCCGCGGGTTACTTCCTCATCTATGTGCCCTGGCAGGAGAATCAACCGTGGGGTTACATGCAGGACCTCGCGAGCGGCGAAACGTACGATCTTTCTGGCAATCTCGTTCGAATTGGTCGGAATGCTTCTGACATCAAAAACGACATCGACCTGCGGCCACAGAACGTCTCGCGGATTCACCTCATGATTTTCCGAGACTTGACGACCGACGATCTGAGGAGCCTGTACGGAACCACGATCAATGCCCGATTCTTGCCCTACGGTCAGACAGCGCGCCTCCATGATGGTGACATCCTCGCGTTCTCGGGCGAGGCGGCATTGAAGTTCTCGAGCAACCTGGCTCGAGGGATGAACCCCTCAGGCGCGCACGCCATCGTCATCGACGGGACGCGCCGCTCGATCTTGCCGTTGGCGGATGGCGTCAACTTCCTCAGTCTGGATGCATCAGGTGGAATTCAGCAGGCCCAGAGCGATCCAGGCGACTCGATAATGACGGTCACCGTAGAACCGTCGTCAGATCTTGGTCGTCGTGTCTCGATTATGACGCCGGTTACGGGCATCAAGTTGACTGCAAAGATCGATGACTACAACTACCCTAGCTACAACCTGCCACCAAACAACACGTACACGGTCTTCCCGATATCCAACGTGAGCGATCCGCCATATGCAACGCGCGTTGCGTATCGGTATGGCACTACGGACTTTCAGCTCGTCGACGTCACCGGTAACTAGCGGTTAGCCGATGGTGTAGGTCTTGCCTTCGCGGGCCAGTTCGACAGGCCCGCCGAAGGCTGCCTCGGCGGCCTGGCGATGGCGATCGTCGTAATTCGGGCCAGACCGATAATGCGTGAGCACCAGACGACGGACGCTCGCCTGACGGGCGGCGGCGCCCGCCTCACCCGCGCTCATGTGACCGCGGCGTTCAGGATGGGGCTCGTCGTGTGTCGGGTCGACCAGCGCCGACTCGCACAAGAGGACGTCCGCCCCGCGGGCTGCCTCGACCAGGCTTGTACACGGTCCCACGTCTGAGGAGAAGACCAGCGTCGCCCCGTCGGCAGACTCGATATGCATCGCGTGGGACTGCACATAGTGCTGGACGGGGTGAAAGCTGACCTGCAGGCTGCCGATCTGCACGGACCCGCCGGACGGATAGTCGCAGACCTGGAAGATGTCTTCCAGCATCTCGGATTTATCGGAGATGAGCTGTCCAAGATGGCGCAAGAACGCGGTGCCGTCGGGCGGCACGTACATCGGCACGCGCGCAGCCGGCGGCGGGTCACCGAATCGCAAGATGTAGTAGAGGGGCACGATATCGAAGTAGTGGTCCGGATGAAGGTGCGAGATCGCCAGGGCACTCACCTGCTGTGGCGCGATGTGCTGCGCGACACGACCAGAGACCCCCGACCCGCAATCCATCAGAACGGCCGTGTCCCCGTGCCGCACCAGATATCCCGAGCACGCCCCGCCTGCATTCGGGGCCGCGGGGCTCGCGCCCAGGACGGTCAATGTCAGGGGCGGCATCAGAGTGTGCTCTATGCTAGCGGCCGAGGCTGAGAAGCGTGGAGTATCGCGCGTGGTTCCGCTGCACGACCGGCGAACATGGCCAGTGGTCGCTGGAAGACGTGCTGTATCGCTGCCCGACGTGCGGCGGCCTGCTCGAGGTTGGGCACGATCTGGAGGCTTTACGTACGCGCACTCCGGCCGAATGGCGGAAGCTGTTCGACGACCGCTACAAGCGCACATGGTGGCCGTACGGCAGCGGCGTCTGGGGCAAGAAGGAGTGGGTAGCCCCGCAGCTGGATGACGACAACGTGGTCAGCCTTGACGAAGGCGGCACCAATCTGTTCTGGGCTGACCGATACGGCGCTTCGCTCGGCTTGACCGATCTGTGGATCAAGCTGTGTGGCAACAGCCATACGGGGAGCTTCAAGGACCTGGGCATGACCGTGCTCGTCAGCGTCGTCAAGCAGATGATCGCGCGCGGCAAACCGATCGGCGCCGTGGCGTGTGCATCTACAGGCGATACGTCGGCCAGTCTGGCGGCGTACTGCGCGGTCGCGGGCATCCGATCGGTGGTGCTATTGCCGAAGGGCGGTGTATCGACCGCGCAGCTCGTCCAGCCGCTGGCAAACGGCGCCCTCGTGCTGGCACTCGATACCGACTTCGACGGTTGCATGGCCATCGTGCAGAAGCTGGCGCTCGAGCCGGGCATCTACCTGGCCAACTCGATGAACTCCTTGCGGCTGGAGGGGCAGAAGACGATCGCCATGGAGATCGTCCAGCAATTCGATTGGGAAGTACCGGACTGGGTGGTCATCCCTGGCGGCAATCTCGGCAACGTCTCTGCTCTCGCCGCTGGCTTCTCGATGCTGTACGACCTGGGGCTGATTCACAGCCTGCCGCGGATCGCGGTCGCGCAGGCCGAGCGGGCCAATCCGCTGTACCTGGCCTATACGCGTGGATTCGACCAGCTCGAGCCCGTCTACGCGAGGGACACGCTTGCCACGGCCATCAAGATCGGCAACCCCGTGAGTTACACCCGGGCCGTGCGGGCGGTCAAACGGTCCGACGGGGTTGTCGAGCAGGCTACGGAGTCAGAGCTGGCCGAGGCGGCGGCGCGTGCCGACCTGACGGGTTGTTTCACCGATCCGCACACGGGTGTGGCGCTGGCAGTCCTGGAGAAGTTGGTTCGCAAGGGTGTCATTCAGCGGGGGCAGCGCACCGTGGTGATCTCGACCGCCAACGGCCTGAAGTTCACGGACTTCAAAGTCGAGTATCACCAGCGCGAGCTGGGCCGTTTCGGGATCACCTCGGAGTACGCGAATCGGCCCGTAGAGCTACCCGCGGACATCGACGCGGTCAAGCGCGCCGTGTTCAGTTAGGCGGGCGCGGCAAAGGGCCAGGTGACGGCGTCAGGGGGCAGGCGGTCGCGGTAGTGGTGCTCGACGCCGAGCACGTGCGCACAAATGCGTTCGCCACGATGCGCGAAGCCGTCGCAGTCGCAATGTAAACGCCCACCCTGGAGCAGCACGTCGTGATCGCCGTTCGCACCATGGACGGTGACCCGCAACGGCTCCTCAGCAATGAGCTCGAAGCGTTCTGGCTCCGCCTGGTAGCGATGTGCTTTGGCGATCAGACTGTGCAGGTGCGATTGCAGCATGACGAGGTCCGCCTCCGTCTGAAAATGCTGGCTCTTCGCATGCCAGTGTACCGCTGAGACGGGCACGATCTTTGCTTTGCAATCAACATCGTGGCGAACTCACCGGCGCCAGGCAGCCGCCTCTCGCCCCCGCGCACGTCGAGCGGGTTGGCGGGCTACGTGCTCAGTCTGGCGTTGCTTTTGCCGCTGGCCATCGTCCTGTTCCTGGTGACGCAGATCCCTGGGACGAGCCTCGCGCAGCCGGGGTCGTCCGCCGGCGGGAACACGCCGATCACGGCCAAGCGGCCGGTCGGACTGAACCAGCCGCCGCCGCCAACGCTCGCGGTGCCGACGGCGACACCGCAGCCGACTGCCACGCCCGTGCCGCCGACCCCGGAGCCCTCACCGACGGCTGTTCCAGAGAAGAATCGTACGTACACCGTGCAGTCGGGGGATGAGCTCAAGTACATCGCCGCGCAATACAACGTCAGCATCTTTGGGATCATCAACAACAACAACATTCCGAATCCGGACAGCCTCAAAGTCGGCCAGACACTGAAAATTCCTGACTCCTAG
>JAFAPL010000399.1 GCA_019247135.1 Chloroflexota bacterium
GCGCACCTACGACCGGCTCATGGCTCGCCTTGGCGAGCTCGTCGCCACGGGTATCAAGACGCCGGATCGCGCAACTCACCGCCGACAGCTTCGGCTCGGCTCACGGCGCTCACGTGCCGATCGCTTCGTCATCGCCCGGCGGCAGACCGCGAGGATGCTCAGCTGACTTCAGCCGCCAGGCACCGTGTGAGGTAACGACGCTCACGACGTTGGTGCACAGGGCGATGCCTCGCGCGTAGGCCGCGACGGCTTCCGCGCGTAGGCCTGCACCGTTCGCCGTTCACCAGCGACAGCCGCAACCACATCTCCGTGTGGGAGAAGTTCAGCTAATTTGATCTAGATCGCTAGCTCAGGCTCAGACCACGTCGAATAAGGTGACCGGGGAGGTGGACCTGGCCTTCATTCCACCACAGCCGTTGGTCCGTCGCCACGCTGACGCTGGCTGTGCTGCTGAAGCGTTCCAGCGGCTCGGGCACATGCCGCGCCTGCGGGACGTGCGCTTCGTCATCGTGGCGCACGTCCGCGCAAGCTTGGGGCGGCCCCGAAATGCACACGAATCGAGCGATGATGACACCCGCCGGGGCATCCTGGGCACTTCACGCTTGTGTCGTGTTGCGCTTTCTTGTCTGGTCGCGCTTGGCCACGACGTAGCGGCTGGCGATGCCATCAAGCACGCAGTCGAGGCCGATCTCGAAGTTGGCGTCGCTGCTGAGCTCGGCTCGGATGGCGATGTCCGCGGCAAGCGCCGGGTCCTGGGCTCGGACCGCGACCAGGTAGTCGTCCAGGCGAGACTCCCACTGCTGCCCGAGCCCGGCGCTCGCGCGCAGGCGTTCCCACGCCGCCCGGCGGAGGCCGAAGCCGGACAGATAGTTGTTGAGCACGGCCGTGGCTCCGACGGCTGCCTTGCGGTCGAGACCGGCGGCGGCGAGCACGGCCACGGTGTACTGGCCGTAGCGCCGCGTGGCGGGGCCGATGCCGGGTTGGATGCCGAGGAAGTGGACCCATGGATGGCGGGCGAGCACACGCAGACTGGCCACGGCGATGTCGCGCAGATCCTGGCGCCAATCACGTGAGGGGTGGTCGGGGATCGGGATCTCGCCGATGACAGCATCGAACATCAACTCGTGGAGGTCGGCGGTGGTCGGCACGTGCCAGTACATCGAGGTCGGCCCGACCTCGAGACGTCGCGCGATGGCGCGGGTGGTCAGGCCGTCGAGGCCACGTTCGTCGGCGAGGTCGATGGCGGCTCTGACGATCCGCTGCCGGGAGAGTGGGGGCCGCCCGCCGCGGCTGGAGCGCTCAGGGTGCATCCAGATCGAGGCCAAGGGGCGTAAGTCGGGCATCAGCCGCGCCCATTGTAGAGCGCTGCTCATTATCGAGCAGTGCTTGACGCCATAGAGCAATGTTCAATAACCTTGAGGCGGAACAAGGCAGCAGGAGGAGGAGGCGACCGGATGGACGGGCGATTTGGAGTTGGCCAGAACGTGGGCTATGAGTTCGGCGACGAGATGACGATCAGCGGGGATGCTTCGGTCGTGTGGGAGGTGTGGACCGACCTGGCCCGCTTTCCGGCGTGGGACCCGCGCGAAGAAGAGACTCGCCCCAAGGGACCCTTCGCGGTGGGCACGACCGTCTGGTCCAAGCAGCAGGGCAGTCCAGGGGGAGACAGCACCATCGTCGCGATTGATCCCGGTCGCTGCTGGACCGTGGAGTCGTCGCTGCCCGGCGGCAGGTTGAGGATCGATCACCGCGTCGAGCCGGTCGGCGAGGGCAAGGTCGAGGTCAGCAAGTGGTATCAAGTTCAAGGGCCGTTGACTCTGCTGTTTCGTTTCTACTACGCGCCTCGGATCAGAAACGCGCTGCGGCGGACATTTGCCGCGCTTGAGCGCGAAGCCGCCCGGCGCACTGGGTAGGCGCGTGTGGGAGACGGATCGACAGCAGGTTTAGCGCCAGGCCGATGGCGCTCCCCCTGGGCCGCAGCCTATCGGCTGGTCGCTGCACAGCTGACGCGCCAGGTTGCTCGCTGGCCCGCAGCGTGAACGCGCTGCACTTCTCCGGTCACCAGCGCGGAGTTCTCGAACAGAAAGCTCGGCCGGCGTTGTTCAATGATCCTGAAGGCAGCCCCCTGCATCGCTTGTTTACTGGTGTGGAATCCTCCTCGAGTCCCGCTGAATCCGTGTCGCGCATGCTGGCCTGGTCGTCGGTCGCCAAATAGCCCACCTTGCGGATCGCCGCCCACCTTGCGGATGCACTCCGGTTGCTGAGCGGCGCAAGCGCACAATCCGCGACACGGGACACTCCGCGCCACGCTGGATTGGAGCTACGCACCCTTGAGCGGTGAGCGCCTGTACCGACGACATGATTGATCCACCAGCAGTTGAACACTGCACAAGCACGGCAATGTCTGCTCAGATTCGCACTTCGGGCGCGCAAATGTGCAGAGGTGCACTCGTCCGCGCCCTGTGCGGCCTTCACCATGCACGTATGCCATTCCCGACCAGGTCAGGGCTGAGCCATCGGGCTATGACCATCGTGGCCGAGTCATACGAGGTCAGCCGTCCCGAACTGATCCGCGACGCCCGAACAGCGTGGACTTGGCAAGGGCCTGCCGACGACCTTGTCGCGCGGCTGTCTCGCCAGCACGAGTGGCCTGCCAAGCTGACAGTCAGCTACCTGGGCGCTTTGCAGCGGGCCAGACTGTGGAACGTCCCCGACCCCTGGTGAGGCTGCGCTAAGAAGCACCAACTCGTGCATGACAATAGGGACGCATGGATCGCACACATGCGCCTGGCCAGATCGTCGTGCTCAACGGGACGCCGCGGTCCGGCAAGTCGAGCATCGCGCGTGCGATTCAGAACACGTTCGACGGCGTCTGGATGAACCTGGGCGTCGACGGCTTCATGCAGATGACGCCGGAGCGCTTTCAGCCGGGCATCGGCTTGCGTCCGGGTGGCGAAGCGCGGCACATCGAGCCAGTTGTGGTGATCCTGTATCGGGCTATGTACGAGGCGATCGCCGCGCACAGTCGCCTGGGCGTGAACGTCGTGGTCGATGTCGGGCACCACGACGCCTATTCAGTGCCACTGGGCATTCTGCCCGAGTGCGCGCGGCGGCTCGCGGGCTTGCCCGCGTGGTTCGTCGGCGTGCGCTGCCCGCTGGACGTGATCGTGCAACGTCGCCGCGCGACGTGGGGCGAAGGCGACACGGCGGAAGGCCCCATCCCGGCGCCGGTCCGACGCTGGGAACAAGCGGTCCACACCCCCGGCATTTACGATCTGGAAGTCGAC
>JAFAPL010000757.1 GCA_019247135.1 Chloroflexota bacterium
TGGCGGTCGGTGGCGTTGGTCAGATACGCCATCTCGACGATCGCCTGCGGCACGCCCGGCGCGACGGCATGGCAGTAGCGGCGGGAGTTGAAGGCGTAGTAGTAGCGCATGCGCAGGCTGATGTGTTCGTCGTCGCGCGGCAACTCGGTCTCGCTGCCGTAGGTCTGGTTGATGGTGTCGACGAGCCGATCGTCGACATCCGGAATCGAGCTGAAGCCCGGTCGAGCGACCTTGAAGCCGCGGTCGCCGCCGCTGCTGTCGCCGTCGGCGTGGAGGGCGATGAAGGCGTTGGCCTGGTAGTGAGGCGGCACCGTCGAGGGCAGCACGTCGGTCTGAATGCCACTGGCTTCCAGAAGCGCGGCCGTGCGCTGGGCGACGTCCAGATTGACCTGCCACTCCTGCTTGCCGCCGCCGGTGGCGCCGGCCTCCAGTCCGTGGAGCTCGGCGGGCACCTGGTCGACGAGCCAATGGCCGGCCTGAAGGCCGACGCGCTTCGGGCCGGGCGGATCGTACAGCGGCGCCGGCGGCAGCGGAGTGCGGAAGCCGCTGAAGCCGCCGGGCGCGGCGCCCGAGCCCGGGCGGGGCAAGGGCGGCGGGGGCGGCGCGTTGGGGTCGCAGCTGGCCAGTTCGGTGGCTGACTGCGGGGCGGTCTGATCGGCGCCCGTCGGGCTCGACGCTGGCTGAGAAGATTGCTCGGCTGCCGAGGGCGCCGATTCCGCGGCTGAGGTCTGGCTCGAGGTGGGCTGACCGATGTCGGATGCGCCTGTCGACTGCGCGGAAGCCGGCTGATCGCCTTGGGACGCAACCGTCGACTGAGCGGAACCCGGCCGATCGCCATCAGCCGGAGCCGTCGACTGAGTAGTGGCGGCCTGATCGGCCACGGACGTGCTGACCGGCGCAGCCACCTGGTTCGGACCTCCGACCTCCGTCGGGGCCGTGGTGGCTTCGGGCGTCATCTCCGGCGGAGCTGGCTGAGCGGCGATCGGGGCGCCGCTGCAGGCCGCCAGACACGTCACCACCAGCGCCACGCCCACGTGCAGAACCCGCCTCACGTTGCGCGAGCGTAAGGCCTTGTCGCCAGCGTGCGCTAGTTATTCACCATCGAGAAAGGCGGCCGAGCGCCGACTCAATCGACGGCGCGCAGGCCGACGGGCGCGGCTTCGGCGAACGTCCGCCGCAGCTGCACGAACGTGAGTGCCAGCAGTACGCCGGAGGCCAGCAGCGCCGCCAGACCGATGGCGCCAAAGGCGTACGCGCCGCCGAACGCGTCGCCCAGACTGCCCGCGGCGGGCGCGCCCAGCGCGCGGCCGCCCAGCACCGTGGTTTCGCCCAGCGCCGCCGCGACGGCCGTCCGGTCGCGCCCCAGCCAGCCAATCAGCGCCAGCTCGGCGCCGAGCCGCGTGCCGCTGGCACCCATGCCCAGCGTCGACGAGGCGACCACAAACGCCGGCGCCCAGCCGACCGCCAGCGCGGACGCAAAGCTGCCAATGACCAGCACCAGCACGCCAAGTCCGAGAATGCGCGACGACGACTGGCGGTCGGCCAGCCGCCCGAAGCCGAGGAAACCAATCCCGGCCACGGCGGCGCCGGCCGTCAAGAGCAGGCCCGCGCCAGCCAGCGGCTGTCCCTGATGGACGAGCTCACCCGGCACCAGCGCCGCGCGGCCCGCGTCCGCCGCGCTGGCCAGACCGAGCGCCATGAGCGCCTGCCACGGCAAGCCGCGACCCGCCAGGGCGGTCCAGCCTGGCCAGGCGCTACGCGCCGGCAAAGCCGCGAACGTGGCAATCGGCAGCATCAAGAGACTGCCCCCGGCGAACATGCCCAGCACGGGCCCCACGCCAAACCCATCCGTCAGCATTCCGCCGATCCACGGACCGAGCGCGCCGCCCGCCCCACCCGCCAGACCGAGCCAGGCGAGTGACCAGCCGTCGCGCCCTTCTTTTGACGCGCCGATCACCAGGGCCGGCATGCCCACGTACACCGCCATCGTCGGCAGCGCCGACAGCACGAAGATCGCCGTGAGCTGGTCGTTCGTCAGGCCAGTCAGCCCGATGAGCGGCAGCGCCAGCAGTACCACCAGACCGATCTGCGTCACGCGCCGAGCGCCGTGATGGACCGTCAGCGCCGGCAGCAGGAGCGCGGCCGGCAGCCGACTGACCTCGCAGATCGCGTACAGCACGCCCAGCAGGCCGGTTCCGGCGCCCTCCTGGGTCAGCCGCGCGGCCACCACCGCCGACCAGGCCGCCGAGCCCAGGTTGAAGGCAAAAATGCTCACCAGGATCGGCACAAGGCCGAAGCCCAGGCTCGAGTGCGGGAAGAGACGGGCACGCATCTGGAACGGGCTACGCAAAAGGTGGTGCGCAGTTATGCCACGCAACCCAGGTGCGACAAAAGAATGCAATCATCCCAAGCGCGTTGCGAAGGCGTTGAACTTCGCGGCGAATCCGCCGCGGGCGGTGGCTTACTCTAATCCTCGTGTTGAAGGGAATGCCTGTTCAAGTTGCGCACGCCACGGTGGCGTTTGCTGGGCCGGGGCTGCAGGTCAATGGACTCGAAGCCACGCCCGACGGGCTGTGGCTGTGCGATCAGCGCGACAACCGCGCCTATCTCGTCGACTACGACGGTCGAGTGCTCACCAGCTTCCCGAGCCCGGCGCGCAACGCCAGTGGCATTACCTTCGGGGCGGGGTCGGTGTGGATCGCGTCGAATA
>JAFAPL010000900.1 GCA_019247135.1 Chloroflexota bacterium
GAAGCTGCTGCCGACCACGGGTCCGCGTGTTGTGCAGGGCCCCGGTGAAAACGCGGGCGCCGTCGACATCGGTGCTGGACTCGCGGTGGTGCTCAAGATGGAGTCCCACAATCACCCGAGCGCCGTCGAACCGTTCCGGGGCGCGGCGACCGGTGTCGGCGGCATCCTGAGAGATATCTTCACCATGGGCGCGCGACCCATCGCGCTGCTCGACTCGTTGCGCTTCGGAGACCCGTCGGATAGTCGCACGCGCTACCTGCTGGACGGCGTCATCGGCGGCATCGCCGCTTACGGCAATTGCATCGGGGTGCCCACGGTGGGCGGCGAGATCTCGTTCGACGCTGGCTACAGCGGCAACCCGCTGGTAAATGTCATGTGCGTCGGGGTCGTTCGCACCGAGCGACTGACGCGGGCACGTGCTCGGGGCGCGGGCAATCTCCTATTGCTGGTCGGTGCGGACACTGGGCGGGACGGTTTGCAGGGCGCCGCGTTCGCATCGAACGAGGACCCCGAGGCGAGTCATCGCGGTGTTGTCCAGGTGGGCAATCCGTTTCTGGAAAAACTGCTGCTTGAAGCGTGTCTCGAGATTCTCGAGACCGGTGACGTGCTGGCCATGCAGGACCTCGGCGCGGCGGGACTGACATCTTCGACGGTGGAGATGGCCGCTCGCGGTGGGCTGGGCGCACAGATCGACGTGGAGTGCGTCCCGCGGCGGGACACGGGACTGTCGCCCTTCGAAATCATGCTGTCCGAATCGCAGGAACGCATGCTGCTGCTGGTCGGTCCCGAAGCTGTCGATCGCGTGCGTCGGCACTTTGCGCGTTGGCAGCTGCACGCCTCCGTCATTGGCAGCGTCACAACCGAACCGTTGCTCGTCGTAGGCGATGGCCCTTCGCGCGTAGCCGAATTGCCCATCGCGCTCTTGACCGACGAAGTGCCGGCCTATGAGCCGAATTCCGAAGCACCGCCACGCTCGCTCGCCGTGCCTGCAGCTCGGAGAGAACCACCACAAGATGCGCTGCTGCGATTGCTGGCCAGTCCGAATCTCTGCTCGCGTCGGTTCGCGTTCAGGCAGTACGACTCCACGGTTCAGGGCAACACCGTGCTCGGTCCAGGCGGAGGGGCCGCGGTGCTGCGGGTTGAGGGCACGACCTCGGGCCTGGCGCTCACGACCGACTGTAATCCCCGCTTTTGCCGGATCGACCCGCGCCGCGGCGCGCAGCAGGCTGTGGCCGAAGCTGCTCGTAATCTCGCTTGCACTGGGGCACGACCGCTCGCCGTGACTGACTGCTTGAACTTCGGTAACCCGGAGAAGCCGGGCGTGGCCTGGCAGTTGACTGAAGCCGTCAGCGGCCTCGCGGACGCGTGCCGTGCGCTCGACGTGCCGATCGTCAGTGGCAACGTCAGTCTGTACAACGAGACCGCCGGTCAGGCGATCCCGCCAACGCCCGCCGTCGGAATGGTCGGCCTCCTGGAGGACGTCAGTCTGGCCGTGCCGGCCCGCTTCGTCCCCGATTGTGCCGTCGTCCTCCTTGGTGAGCCGCCCGAGACGATCGGCGCCAGCGAATATGTCGGTGATGGCCCGTTCCCGCGGTTCGATCTCGCGGCAGAGAAGAGATTGGGAGGGCTGCTGCGCGATATGGCAAACCAGGAATTGCTGAGCTCTGCGCAAGACGTCTCCGACGGTGGCCTCGCGATCGCGTTGGCTGAATGCGTCATGCTCGGCGGCACAGGTGCGACACTTCATCTGACTGGGTCGCTCGACGTGGTGCTCTTTTCCGAAGACCAGGCGCGCGCGGTGGTCAGTTGCCTGCCCTCTCAGGTCGACGCGGTGCTCGCGGGCGCCCTCGCGCATGGGGTTCCGGCCGACGTTGTAGGAACTTCGGGTGGCGACGTGCTGCGAATCAATGACGCGGTAGACCTCACGGTCGAACAGCTAAAGCAAGCATGGGAGACGATGCCTTGACGCGCCCGCGCGAGCACTGCGGAGTGGTTGCGGTGTCCTCGAGCGTGGCGGAACCCGCGCGGCTCGCCTTTTTCGCCCTCTACGCACTTCAGCATCGTGGCCAGGAGAGCGCCGGCCTGTGCACCGCCGACGGCACGAGTCTCCACAACCTCACTGGCATGGGCCTGGTTGGTCAGGTGTTTCACGAGCGAGATGTCTCGAAGCTGGGCGGCTCACTCGCAATTGGCCATACCCGCTATTCCACGACCGGCTCGAGCCGCGCAGACAACGCGCAGCCGCTCGTGGTCAGCTCCTCCACGGGCAGTCTCGCACTGGCCCACAACGGCAACCTCGTCAACGTGGACGAGGTCCGCGCGGCTGTGCTTCGCAGCGGGGTCCAACCCCGTACCTCGACCGACTCGGAGCTGATCGCGCACCTGATCGCCAACTCACCTGGCGATGACTGGCTCGAGCGCATGCGCGTCGGCTTGCGCCAGCTGAGCGGTGCGTTCTGTCTGGCGATGCTGACGCGAAACCGCTTGTTCGTTGCGCGGGATCCGTGGGGCATACGTCCGCTGGTTCTTGGACGTCTTGCTGACGGCTGGGCGGTCGCCTCCGAGAGCTGCGCCCTGGACACCATCGGGGCGCAGCTCATACGCGAAGTAGCCCCTGGTGAGCTGCTTGCGATCGATGCAAACGGCGTCCATGCCGAGCAATACATCGAGCCCGCGCCGCGGGCGGCCTGCACGTTCGAGTACATCTATTTCGCGCGGCCCGACAGCTTGATCGACGGCCAACTGGTGTACACCACCCGCGAGCGGATGGGTGAGGAGCTCGCCCGCGAGCATCCGGTCGAGGCCGACTTCGTCATGCCTGTGCCGGACTCGGCAACACCCGCGGCCATCGGCTTCGCCCGCGCCGCGAAGCTGCCGTATCGCGAAGGCCTGGTCAAGAACCGATACATCGGGCGCACCTTTATCCAGCCGCACCAGCAACAGCGCGAGGCGGGGGTCGATCTGAAGTTCAATCCCCTGCCCGAGGTCTTGCGCGGTCAGCGGATCGCGCTCGTCGACGACAGCATCGTGCGTGGGACCACAACCCCACGCATCGTCGCGATGCTCCGTCGCGCGGGCGCGGCCGAGGTCCACCTGCGCATCTGCGCTCCGCCGATCAAGCATGCCTGCCACCTCGGCGTCGATACCGCGCCTGAGGATTCGCTCATCGCGAACGCGCACAGCGTTCCAGAGATCACCCGAATGGTCGGCGCGGATTCGCTCGGCTATTTGAGCCTGGGCGGTCTCAACCGCGCAGTCGGCCTGCCCGAGTCCAACCTCTGTAATGCATGCTTTCACGGTCGGTATCCGATGCGCGTCGCACACGTGGAGAAACTGGCCCTGGAGCTGTGAGCACGTACGCCGCTGCCGGCGTCGATATCGCCGCGGCCGAAGAGAACGTGCGACGCATTGCCAGCCACGTGCGCTCGACGCACGGTCCGGCGGTTCTGGGAGAGTTTGGAGCGTTCGGCGGATTGTTCCATCTGCGGGACGTGCGCGACCCCGTGCTGGTGGCCAGCACCGACGGCCTCGGGACCAAGCTGCTGCTCGGCCTGGAGCTTGGGCGCTACGACGTTCTCGGGCGCGACCTGGTCAATTTGTCGGTCGATGACGTGCTGACGACCGGTGCGCGGCCGCTCTTCTTTCTCGATTACGTAGCCGTGCATGCGCTGCGGCACGACGTCGTCGAACAGCTCGTAGGCGGCATGGCCGCGGCCTGTCGCGAGAACGGCTGCGCCTTGCTCGGTGGCGAAACCGCGCAGTTGCCCGAGCTCTACCGCGAGGGCACGTGCGACCTGGCAGGCATGCTCGTGGGCGTGGTGGAGCGAGACGCGCTCATCGACGGCTCGCGCGTGCGTGTGGGCGACCGGGTGTGGGGGCTGCCGTCGACGGGCTTGCACACGAACGGCTACACACTTGCAAGACGGGTTATCGAGGGCGTCGACCTGACTGCTGATGTCGACGGTCTCCTCGGCTGTTCGCTGGCCGATGCCTTGATGGCGCCCCATCCGTCCTATCTTGGCGCCGTCCAGTCGTCGCTGCCCTCCCTCAGCGCGATCGCACACATCACCGGGGGGGGAATTCCGGGCAACCTGCCGCGAGTACTGCCTGCGAGCGTCTCAGTCGAGCTGGACTGGGGGAGCTGGCCGGTGCCCCCGATCTTCCAGGTGCTCCAGCGTCTCGGGCACATTGACTTCGACGAGATGTGGCGTGTGTTCAACCTCGGACTGGGCTTGATCTTCGTCTCACCCCACGCATGCGGCGGCGCGCTCGAGATTGGCCGCGTCGTCCCTCGCCAATCCGAACGCGTCATCCTGCGCCGATAGCCGTTGTGCTGCGCGTTGGTGTTCTCGTTTCTGGTAACGGCACGAACCTGCAGGCGCTCCTCGATGCTTCCTCGCGCGACCTCCCCGCGCGTGTTGTGGTTGTCGCTTGCAACCGTTCGGACGCCCCCGCCCTGAAGCGTGCCGCCGCCTTCAACGTGCCCACGTGCGTGGTCGATCGCGGAGCGATTCCAGGGCGCAGCCAGCGCCAGCAGCACATCCTGCAAGCGCTGCAAGGCGAACAGGTCGAGCTCGTGGTGCTCGCTGGCTACGACGAGATCCTGCAGCCAGCATTCCTCACGATGTACGACGGTCGGATCATCAACACGCACCCTTCGCTGCTGCCCGCGTTCGGCGGCAGCATGCGTGCTGTGCAGCAGGCGCTCGAGTACGGCGTCAAAGTGACTGGCTGCACGGTCCACCTGGTCACCTCGGATGTCGATGCCGGTCCGATCCTGCTGCAACGCTGCGTCGAGGTCCAGGATGGGGATAACGTGGCGACGCTGCACGCACGCATCCTCGCCCAGGAGCACCTGCTGCTGGTGGAGGCGGTGCGCGCTTGGGCCGAGGGGCGCATCCGCGTCGAGGGCCGTCGGGGACGCGTGCTAGCATCGCGCTAGTACATGCGCGCGATCCTGTCGGTCTACGACAAGACGGGTGTCGTAGATTTCGCCCGCGGGCTGGTCGAGCTCGGCTACGAGTTGTTCTCCACGGGCGGAACCGAAGCGCTGTTGCGGGACGCCGAGATCCCCGTCCGCGGCGTGCAGGAGCTGACGGGATTCCCCGAGCTGCTCGGCGGGCGCGTCAAGACGCTTCATCCGGCTGTGCACGGAGCCATCCTGGCGCTACGCAGCGAGCCCTCGCACATGCAAGAGCTCGCGCAACACGATTTGCAGCCAATCGACATCGTCGTCGCAAATCTGTATCCCTTCCTCAACATCGCCAGACAGGCTGGTACCCAGCTCGAGGTCGCACTCGAAAATATCGACGTCGGTGGTCACACCCTGCTGCGCGCTGCCGCCAAGAACTTCTCGTCCGTACTGGCGGTCTGCGATCCAGGCGACTATCCCGATCTGCTCGAAGAACTGCGACGCTCTGAGGGCGTGAGCGATGATCGTCGTCGTCGCCTGGCCGCCAAGGCCTTTCAGCATTGCGCGGTCTACGACACGCATGTCGCAACCTACTTACGCCCGCACGACGAGCTCTTCCCGAACGAGTACACCATCGCGTTGACGAAGGTCAGCGATATGCGGTCGGGTGAAAATCCACATCAGTTCGCTTCGTTCTACGCCGACAGCACGCCGCGACCTCGCCCGCCAGGCATGCCCACCGCCAAGCAGTTGCACGGCAAGTCCCCGTCCTTCAACAACACCTACGACGCCGATGTTGCCTGGCAAACCGTCATTGACTTCACCTCGACGGCCGTCGCCATCGTCAAACACGGCAATCTCTGTGGCTTGAGTCTGGGCGACTCGGTCGCGGACGCGTTTCGCAAAGCGCTCGCCACGGACCCGCAGACCGCGTTCGGCAGCGCT
Source organism: Chloroflexota bacterium (assembly GCA_019247135.1). The sequence goes on from JAFAPL010000900.1 coordinate 5,858, forward strand.
GTCGCCGCGAACCGATCGGTCGACGCGGACGCCGCGCGCGAGATTTCCGCCGTCTTTTTCGAAGATCTCGTCGCTCCCGACTACAGCCGTGATGCGCTATCGATCCTGAAGAGCAAGTCCGACCTGCGCGTATTCGCGACCAATTCCGACCGCACCAATCGATCCAACGGCACACCCGAGCTCGACTACAAGCGCGTGCTCGGCGGTTTTCTCGTTCAGACACGCGACTCGCTGCCCGAACACTCGTTGACGCCGCGGGTCGTCACGCAGCGGCACCCCGTGCTGGCCGAGCTGACCTCGCTGCTGTTCGCATGGCGTGCCGTAAAGCACGTCACCTCGAATGGCGTCGTGCTCGCCAAGGGCCTGTCGCTTGTCGGTTTCGGGTCGGGGCAACCTTCGCGGCAGGACGCGGTTGACCTCGCTTGCCGCAAGGCGGCCGATCGGGCACAAGGCGCCGTGCTGGCCTCCGATGGGTTCTTTCCATTCCCGGATGCACTCGACCTCGCCGCCGACATGGGCGTAACCGCGATCATTCAGCCGGGTGGCTCCAGCCGCGATGCCGAACTGATCCAACGCGCCAATCGGCACGGCATGGCCATGATCTTCACGAGCGAGCGCCATTATCGGCACTGACTTTTCTGAGACTCACATTCGCACTGAAAGTCAGGCGCTACCTCTGCGCTATGGGGTCAACCCACATCAGGCGCCCGCGCGTGTTTTTTCGGATCGTGGTCTGCCATTCGCTGTCCTGAACGGCGCGCCGGGCTACATCAACCTGCTGGACGCGTTGAATAGCTGGCAGCTCGTGCGCGAGCTGCGCCTGGCGACTGGTTTGCCCGCGGCTGCCTCCTTCAAACATGTCAGTCCGGCGGGCGCGGCAGTGGCCGTTCCGCTGGACGACACGCTGCGTCGCGCTTACTTCGTCGAAAAGGACGATCTCTCGCCGCTGGCCACTGCATATGCGCGAGCTCGCGGCGCGGACCGCGTCTCCGCGTATGGCGATTGGGCCGCGCTCAGCGATACGGTCGACCTTCCCACCGCGCGTTTGTTGCGGCGCGAGGTCTCCGACGGCGTGATCGCCCCGTCCTTTGATCCCGATGCGCTCGAGCTCCTGCGGAAAAAACGCGGCGGCCGCTACGTCGTCCTGCGGATCGACCCGTCCTACGACGCACCCCAGGTCGAGCGACGTGACGTCTTCGGCGTCACCCTGGAGCAGCCGCGGAACACGTTCGTCCCGACAGGGGACGGCCTGCGGCAGAGCGTCACCCGACGGACAGAGGTTCCCGAGAGCGCGATTCGGGACATGCTCGTCGCAATGGTCACGTTGAAGTACACCCAGTCGAATTCGGTGTGCCTGGTGCGTGACGGGCAAGTCATCGGCAACGGAGCGGGCCAGCAGTCACGCATCCACTGCACGCGCCTGGCGTGCGGCAAAGCCGACCTGTGGTACTTGCGTCAGCACCCGGCAGCGCTCGACCTGCCGTTCAGGCCGGAGCTGGACCGCGTGGACCGCGACAACGCCATCGACGGCTACTCGAGGGATGACCTGACGTCCGTTGAAGATGCGGCCTGGCGCGA
>JAFAPL010001069.1 GCA_019247135.1 Chloroflexota bacterium
CGGCCACGGCGCGGTGGCCACGCTGGAGCGCCCAGGGACGGAGGCGAACGGTGCCGTGGACGCGCGTCAGCAAGTCGTCCCGCTAACCACGGCCGCCAAACCGGCCACGGACTCTGAGACGGCACAATCGACCGACCGCGCCGCCGCCGAACGCAGTGCTCCGCCTGCGTCGTCGCCGCCACGTGCCGCCGAAATGCACTCGGGCCCTGATCGGCTGGTTGAGTTGCAGGCCAGCACACCTCGCTTGGAGACGCCGTCCGCACCGCGCGCGTCGGCCGCCGCGGACGAATCTGGTGGCACTCCGGCCACGGGCAGCCCCGAAACCGCGGCAACACCGCAGGGCATGGGCGCGTTGAAGGAGGCGTTCGTGCGGCAGCTTCAGCTGGATCGGCTCACGATGCGCCAGATGCGTTCGCTGTTGATGGCCGAGGACGCGCGGCGCGCGATCGAGGTCGCCGCGGGCGCGACGGAGGGGACGTACGAGCGCCTCGCGCTGATCCTCTTTGGAGTCGACCTGGGGCAATTGCTCGGTAAGCAGGCGCCGGTGCCCGCGAACACGGGCATCACTGCCGAGGAGCGACTGGAGCTGCAGCGCGAAAAGGCACGGATTCGCGCGCGGCTGCGGCGCGCCGCGATCAAAGCCGCCAAGCTGAATCCGAGCGCCTAGCGCACCGGCCGCCGCCTCCGCTGTCGCCCCCGCTCGAAGCTCTCGACAGCAGAGCGTAATTTCAGAGCGTCACGTGGACCGTCACGTAGGGCGTCACGTGGTAGAACAAACTGGTAAATATTTGTTAATTCAGCTTTCGGAGATGGTTTCGAGGACGCCGCTTGGTAGGGTGGCCTCGCCGATGTCCCAGGGGTAGACGATCCAGGCATCGGTCTCGTCGACGAAGAAGTCGGGCCGCGCGTCTGAGTAGGTCGTGCGGCTGGGCTTGAAGTGAAGCACGGCGGTCTCGGGGTAGCCGCCCGCGTCGAGCACACGTTCTCGCACGGCCATGATCGTCCGACCCGAATCCCAGACGTCGTCAACGATCAAAACGCGTTTGCCGTTCAACAGCGGATCGGCGGGGAACTGGAGAAAGATCGGCCGGTCGAGCGTGTGTTCCTGACGTGTGTAGAACATGACGGCCGCGACCAGAATGTTGCGCAAGTTCATGCGCTCGCTGATGATGCAGGCGGGGACCATGCCGCCGCGGGTGATGACCAGCATCACGTCGTAGTTGCTGGGCAGGCGATCCGCGAGGCGAATGGCCAGATCCTCGATCTGGGTCCACGTCAGGTGCTGCTTGTTCACAGGTCGGGTGCTTCAGTGTAACCGGCGGTGGGATCGCCAACCGCGACTGACTCCAAGAACAGCAGCGCCTTGGCGAGCCACCATTCATGCGACCGTGCGCCTTGGCGATCAATTACGTATGCGACCGTGCGCCACGGCAGCGGTGATCCAGACGGACCCGGGCGGCGTAGGCGGAGGATGTGGCCGAGACGCGGCGGGTGTATCGGGAGGGGCTGCTCGAGGAGCACGTAACGGATCGTGGCGGGCGGCCACTGATCGGCGTTCAAGTGCGGCGGCGAGTCCTGTAACGTCAGCGTGCACATGTCGGCGACGCCGGTGGATGACCACACGGAGGAGTTCGAGCAGCTGGCTGGGCTCTCAGCGCTGGATGTGCTCGAGGGGGACGACCGGTCGCGTTTCCAGGCGCATGTGGCGCGTTGCGAACGGTGCCAGGTAATCGTGCGGCTCGATCGTGAGGCGCTGCGACATCTGAGCAGCACCGCGCCCGAGATGGACCCGTCGCCCGACTTCAAGGATCGGCTGATGCATCGGGCGGCGGAGGAGCTGCGGAGGCGCGAGCCGGTTCCGCTCCGAGCGGACCAGCCGGCCAACGTTATCCCGCTCTGGCGACGACGGCCGTGGCTGTCGGCAATCGCGGCGGTGCTCGTCCTTGGCGTCGCGACGCTCGCGGGCGTCGCGTACGAGAACCAGGTCGTGGCGACGTACGCACTCTCAGGCAACGCGCCAGGGGCGGCGACCGTGCTGGTGCGTCGGTCGGGTACAGCCGAGCTGCAGATGAATGGCGCGCCCGATCCAGGCCAGGGCTTCGTCTACGAGGCGTGGATCATCCCACCCGGAGGGCAGCCAGTCGCCGCGGGCGCGCTGCCCTCGGGTCAGGGGTCTGTTGCGCTGTCGGGCGACGTGCGCGGCAACACTGTCGCGATTACCAGGGAACTGCCTGGTGCGACGGCGCCCACGAGTACGCCGCTCATGGCCACGGAGGTCGGCACGTGAGTACGGTCACGCCCGACCTGGCCAACCTCGAGGCGCTGTACGACGCGCATCACCGTCAGGCGATTGGTCTGGCGTATCGGATGCTTGGCGATCTGGGCGACGCCGAGGAGGTCGTCCAGGAAGTGTTTCTCTCGGCGTGGCGATCTGGACACACGTACGACCCGACTCGCGGCACAACGCACACGTGGATTCTGTCGATGGTCCGCAACCGGTGCATTGACGTGCTGCGGGCGCGCAGGCGTCGCCCGGTTCAGCCGTTGGCGGAAGGGGTTGACGTGCCGGACGCGGCGGACGTGCCGACGGAGGCCGCGACGAACGTCGACGCTGCTCGGGCGCGGCAGGCGCTCGAGACACTGCCGCCCGAACAGAAAGAGGCCATCGAGCTGGCGTTTTTCGGCGGGCTCAGTCATACGGAGATTGCAACCCAGTTGGCGGCGCCGATCGGGACCGTGAAGGGTCGCATTCGGCTGGGGTTGGATCGGCTGCGCGTCGCGCTCGGGATTCCACAGGACGCATTTCAGGCGCTCTAGCCGCCCGGACAGCGCATGTGCTCATCAGAGCATGCGGACTGTCGGTGCTGTAGCTGATGCAGCCTGCGCGCTAAAGCCGCCGTAGCTGATCCATGCGCGTGCGTGCTGGAGCGGCTGGAGTGATCCGGGCTACCGTGGGCGGCGTAGTCCGATCAACGAAGGGGGAACCATCGGATGATGACTCGAGTCGCCGCGGGCACCAGCTCACACGACAGCGCTCTCAGCTCGCACAGCTACGACGGCTTTGCCAGCGCGACCGCGATGCTGACGGGTGCTACAGGGTTTCTGTACTCGCTGGCGTTCGTCGTGTTGCGATCCGACCTGTTGAGCGCGGTGTTTCTCGTCCTCACCGGATTGTTT
>JAFAPL010001074.1 GCA_019247135.1 Chloroflexota bacterium
GCCATATCCGGGTGATACGGGAATTCGAGTCCAACTTCATCCACGCGGCCCTGGTGAACGAGCCCAATACACACTCGAGAGTGGTGGTGCTGCGCTCGTGGCGTTCGTACCTGCGCCGCGCGATAACGTTGCGGTGGTCTCTGTCGATGCCGCGCACGTTCGCACCAGCCCGTCGTTAGCCGGAGGAGTTATTGCTCAGGTGAAGTATGGAAGTCAGCGTCCCGCTATCGGGCAGAATGCAGACTGGTTCAACGTCGCGCTACCAGACTCGCGCCAAGGGTGGGTTGCCGCCGGTTGGATCACCATGCGCGTCAACAACGACCCCGCTAATGGCTACCATGGTGGGTGATCGCCATGCGGCTGCTGATCACCTCAAATTGCACTTCCTGGTTCCGGCGGAGCGGGCCCATCAAAGGGTCACTGCGACTAGCAGAAAGGCGGCGCCACGGGACCGCGCCGGATGCTCAGCCGTCGCCAGGTTCCACGTCGGCGCATTTCGCCGGGGTTTGCAGCGCGTGGCCGATGACACTGCCATTGTAAAACTCGTACTCGTCGGCGGTTCCGATGTGACAAGGCCCACCCGTTCCTAAATCGCGATGCTGGTCGCACCCAGCTTGACCGAAGTGTGACACGGTCGCCCTACTCCCCGGATACCGTGCCGGCCTTTGCGGCAAGTCCGAAAAAACGCCGTTACCTCTTTTCTGGTTCGGCCAATTAGTCAATGGATGCCCTCTCGGCCCGCCCAGGCACCGAATGGAGCGAAAGTACGTGCTGGGTCCTGACTCGCTGGCCACGCTCACACAACAGCGCGCCCGCGGCGGTTCTATGACCAGATCGGTCACGTCGAGGATGCAAAGGACCTGACAGGCACGACCTTCAGCACCCGCTCTGTGTCAATTCGCAGGCTACCGACCCGAGCGGGGAACCGTGGTAAGGCAGCCGCGACTTCGACCCGCTCTCTCCGGACCCGTCAAGCAGCGCAATCTGCCGCGCCAGGCGCGGTTCCCTTGAAACCGCCTGTGCACATGCCACCCGTAGTTCCCAGCCCGCGGTTAGCTGGACGGACACGGCAGCCGACACTAGCATGAGCCCGGTGGAGCGCATCGGAGCTGAGGAGAGTGACGGTCAATCGCACCGAAAGCGCGTCACCATCCGCGAGGTGGCACGTGCCAGCGGTGTCTCCGCGACCACTGTCTCCGTGGTGCTGAACGGGACTGCCGCACACGTCGGCATTCGCGAGGCTACGCGACGGTCAGTCCTGCGCAATGCCAATCGCCTGGGCTACACACCCAACCGCGCTGCGCGCAGCCTGCGTTGGCAACGCACCAACGTCTTGATGCTGCTCGTGCAGGATCTGGCAAACCCGTGGTTCATCGACCTCGCCGTTGCCGCCCGGACGACGGCCGTTGCCCGCGGATACGAGCTGAACATAGTCGACGCTGGTCCGTTCGAGGCAGAGATGCGGGCACTCGGGCACCTGCGGGGCGGAAGTGCCGACGCGGTTATCGTCGCCACGGGCCGTCACGGTAGTCGTGCCGCTGCGCTCGATGCGCTCCAGGACCTGGTCGAGCACGGGGTACCGGCGGTAATGCTGATCGACCGCAGCCCCGATCCGCAGATTCCCGCGATCAGAGTTGACGTGGAGGGCGGCGCCTACCGCGCCACTCGGCACCTGCTCCAGCTCGGCCATCGACGCATCGGCCACCTGACTCTGGCCGGTGCCGAGCCTATCGAGAGCGAGGTGTCGTCGCGGGGCGAGCGCTACCGTGGGTACCGGCGTGCGCTCAGCACAATGGACGTCGCCTTCGACACGGCCTGGCTCATCGAGGGCCGCGATTCACTGGCCGGCGGGCGCACCATGCTACAGGCGCTCCTGGCGCTCGGCGAGCGTCGCCCGAGCGCAATTCTGGTCTACAACGATCTCACCGCCATCGGCGCCATGCATGGCCTGTATGAGGCGGGGTTGCGCATCCCTGAGGACATGGCCGTGATCGGAACGGACGGGATCGAGCTAGGTGCCTACACCACGCCGCCGCTGACAAGCGTGGAGCACCCGGGCGCCAGACTGGGTCAGCTCGCCATCGAAACCGCGATCGACCTGCTCGGTGGGAGTGTGCCGGCCGAAACTGACCGGGTGCTGGAAACGCGGCTCATCGTCCGCGCCTCGTGTGGTGGCGGCTCACCCGTCTGACATTCGGCTGGGCGGACACCGGGTCAGATGCCAGCCGGCCGCTGGCGTAGCGAGTCGAGGCCCAAGCGTGGTTGTCAGTCACTCCGCGGACAATGGATGGCCATACCCGCCGTGAGTGCGGTACGCCTCGAGACCCGCGCCTGGCGGGATGTTCCAGCGACTGCCGGCGGTAAAACCGCCATCGACGTAGAGCGTCTGGCCGGTCATGTACGAGCCCGCGTCGGACGCCAGCAGGAGGCACGTGCCGACGAGCTCGGCCGGGTGGCCGGGGCGAGCCATCGGGACGCGATCGAGGATCCATGGCGCGCGGGTCGGATCATCCCAGTGGCCGGCGTTCATGGGCGTGTCCATGAAGCCGGGCGCGATGGCGTTCACGCGGATGCGGTGGTGCGCGAGCTCGATCGCCATGCCCTTGGCAAGCTGGCTGAGCGCTGCCTTCGTGGGGCCGAGCAACGAGATGTCCTCCAGCCCGACGGCGTTGTTGAGCGAGCTGATGTGGATGATCGAGCCGCCATGACCGTACTCGATCATTGCACGCGCCGCGACTTGCGCGAGCTCGTACTGGCGCAGGTAGTCGACGCGCCAGACGTGCTCGAGCACGTCGCGCGGCACCTCCAGCATCGGCAGGCGCTGGTTGATACCAGCGTTGTTGACGAGCACGTCGACGCGTTGGAAGCGCTGCCTGGCAGCATCCACGATCCGCACCGGTGCATCTTCGACTTCCAGGTCCTCGACCAGCGCTGCCACCCGCCAGCCGCGCTGCTCGAAGGCTGAGGCCTGCTGAACCAGCTCGGGTTCGACGCGATCAGTCAGCAGGACCGAAGCTCCGGCCGCGGCGATGCCCGCCGCCAGCCACCGGCCAAGGCCGCCTGCGGCACCGGTGACGATGGCCACCCTGCCGTCCAGTGCGAACAGGCGCTCAGGCGGCAGGTGCTCGAGCCACCGCCCCTCCAGCCCGGCCGACGTCACCGCGGAGCCGCGCCGGCCACCTCGGCCGAGCGCATCTCTTCGTCGGGCGCGACCGCGGCGGCGTCGGCGGCGGCCTTCACGCGCGCCCGACGCCGGCTGGCGTAGGCTGCCAGCCCGACCGACAGGACCAGCATGCAGCCGTTGAACAACGGCTCGACGAAAAATTGCGCGCCGAGTTGCTGCAAGCCAGCCACGGCCACGGCAAGTACGAAGACGGCCACGAGCGTCCCCAGGACGTTAACCCGGCCCGGCCGGATTGAGGTCGAGCCGAGCAAGGCGCCGACGAACGCGGGCAGCAGGTAGTCCGGACCCACCGACGTCTGGGCCACGCCCAGCTTCGCCCCGAGCACGACGCCGGCAAAGGCGGTGAGCAAGCCCGAGAGCGCGAACGCGACCGGGATGAACCGCCCGGGTGGAATGCCCACCAGCTCCGCCGCGCGTCGGTTGGCGCCCAGCACGTACAGGAAGCGGCCCAGTGGCAGGTATTCCAGAACGATGAACAGCAGCATGCTGACGATGGCGACGTAGACGAACGGCACGGGCACCCCGCCGACGTTGCCGGCCAGACCGCGAAACGCGGGCTCCATCTGGCCGACGATCTGGTTTGGCGCGTACCAGAAGGCAATGCCGTACAAAATGGTGCCGACGCCGAGCGACGCGATGAATGCGTCAATCTGGGCGCGCACGACGAGCAGGCCAATGCTTAGCCCGACAACGACGCCGAACGCCAGCACGCTCGCGACCGCCAGCGGCCAGGGCAGGTGCTGGTTGACCTGCAGCCCGACCACCAGGATGTGCGCCAACCCGATGTGGTAGCCAATGGACAGGTCGAACTGGCCGGCGGCAATGGGCATCATCTCGGCCAGGGCGAGCAGCGCAATCACCGACTTGTCGCTCAGGATCGAGCGCAGGTTGAAGGCGGTTGGAAAGGTGTTGGGCAGTAGCAGGCTGAAGACGATCAGCAGCACGATAAGTAGCGCGAACAGGCCGTAGGTCGACAGCAGGCGGAAGGCGACCGTACTGGCAGACTCGCGCGGAAGGATGCGGGTTCGCATCATCCTGCCCCGTGTCCCTGCCCATCGCCCGCGCCGGCCGCGAGCTGCGTCAGGTGCTCGACCGACAGGTTGGTCCGCGCGACCTCGGCCACGACCTTGCCGCGGCGCATCACCAGCGCGCGGTGACAGATGCCGGCCACTTCCTCAAAGTCGGAAGACACGAGCAGGATGCCACTGCCGCTGCTCCCCTCCTGCGCGAGTAGCCGGTAGATCT
>JAFAPL010001107.1 GCA_019247135.1 Chloroflexota bacterium
CGGCGATGCCGTGTCGGCCGCACGTGCGGTGTTCCAAACAGGTGAGTACGACTACGCGTGGAACCTGAAGTCGTTCGGCACCGGACCGTACATGACGCAGGATTTCAAGCCAGGCGACACGCTGACGCTGGTACCGAACCCGAGCTATCGCGAACAAGGCAAGCCCTTTTTCAAGGAGATCGACGTGAAGGGCGGCGGCGATGCCGTGTCGGCCGCACGTGCGGTGTTCCAAACAGGTGAGTACGACTACGCGTGGAACCTGCAAGTGGAGTCCGCGGTCCTGAATCAGATGATGCAGGCTGGCAAGGGCGACCTGGTCACCTCAGCTGGTGGTGGTGTCGAGCAGATCTTTTTCAATCAAGCCGATCCAAACGCCGAGGTGAACGGCCAACGCGGCAGCCCCGACAGTCATCATCCATTCCTGACCGACCAGCGCGTGCGCCAGGCCATGGCCATCTCCATCGATCGTCAGACGATGGCGAACCAGCTCTATGGCCAGACGGGGGTCGCTACCTCCAACGTGCTCACCACGCCGACGAACCTCGCCTCACCGAACACACAGGTGGTGTACGACGTCGATAAAGCCAATCAGATCCTGGACCAGGCGGGCTACACGCGCGGATCTGACGGTGTTCGTGTCACGCCGAACGGTGTACGCATGCACGTGCTGTATCAGACGACCACCAACTCGCTGCGGCAGAAAGAGCAGGACATCGTCAAGTCCGGCTGGCAAAGTATCGGTATCGACGCCGAGTTGAAGTCGGTGGACTCGAGCGTCTTCTTCTCGTCGGATCCAGGGAACGCGGATGTCTCGAATCGCTTCTCGGCGGACGCCGAGATGTTCACCTCTACCTTTGATACGCCGTTCCCGCTGAATTACATGAAGCGATTCTATGGTGAGAATCCGGCCCTTGACTGGGCGCAGCAGTCGAACAACTGGTCGCCACCCAATTACGAGAAGTGGTCCGACGAGAACTTCAACAGGCTGTTCGATCAGGTGAAGACCGAAACGGATCCCAACAAAGCGGCACAGATCTGGATTCAGCTCAACGACATCGTTGTGAATGCCTTTATCTCGGTGCCGCTGGTGGATCGCAAGAACGTGGACGCGAAAATCAAGGCATTGCAGGGGCCAAACCTGAGTCCGTTCGAGCCGTTTTCCTGGAACGTCGCGGACTGGAGGATGTAGATCAAGCTCGCGTTCTGCGCGTGGAGCCCCGCGGGCGCTTTGTCGTCTTGGGGTTCCGCGCCAGGAACTCGAGCCCGCGCTCGATCCACCCCCGCAACGCTCGATCGCTCGACACGCCCGCGGGAGCGACGTACACCATTCCGACCATGGGTCGGCCGCTGAAGTCGAATGGCCGCACGCCTGGGTGGGCGAGGATCTCGTCCCACCCCTCCGAGCCCACCTTGACGATCAGGTCGTCCTTCAACACTCCGCAGCACATCTGGTCGTCAACCATGAACGTGATGCCGCCGAACATCTTCTTCTCCACGACGTTCGGCCGCTCGCCCAGCACGGTGCGAATCCGCTCCGCCAACGCCTCGTCGTACGCCACGGAGCCATAATACGGCCGTTGAGCCTATCGAAATCACCAGAGGTCCTGTTTCTCGGGGAAGGGCCGCGCGCCAACTATGTGGAGGGTGCGCTGAGCAGCGCGTACCGTGTCGCGCGAGTCTACGGCAATCAGCCGCTGTCGGGCGCTGACGCGGAGCCGCGACTCCGAGAGTTCGGCCTGCTCGTGCTGAGCGACTACCGGTCTGACAATCTCACCAGCGCGCACCAGGAGACGCTAGCGAGCGCCGTCGAGCGTGACGGGCAGGGGCTGCTGATGATCGGTGGCTGGAGCTCGTTCGGCGGCCCACGCGGCAGCTACTACGGCTCCCGGGTGGCCGAGCTGCTGCCCGTCGAGATCGCCGCGACCGACGACCGCGTCAATACACCTCTCGGCACTGTTCTGGTTCCGCGGCCTGAGTCGCATCCCGCGATTCAGTCGGTCCATGGCCAGGAGTATTGCGCCGTGGTCGGTTACAACGGTGTACGTGCGAAGCCTGGGGCCACTGTTCTCATCGATGGCTACGCGCTTCGCCTCGACGGACGAACCACGCCGACGCTCGAGCGCTCCGATACGCCTGTGCTGACCGTGTGGGAACGCGGCGCCGGGCGAGTCGCAGCCCTCGCTCCGGACATGATGCCGCACTGGGCCGGTGGCATTCTGGACTGGGGCGACCAACGTATGACGTTGTCGACTGGCAACGAGGTCGGCCACCTCTATGTGGCGTTCCTGGTGGACCTGTGCCGCTGGCTGATGCGATTGACCTGAAGCGCAACCTGACGCGGTCGCCAGTGATCGGCTATGCCGCGGCGCTCGTGGCCGTGGCACTGGTGAGCCTGTTCATCGGCTTCGTCCTCGGGCAGGTCAACCTGGCCAACGCTTCGATGTTGTACCTGCTGGCCGTGCTGGCGACGGCGGTCGGGTTTGGGCGCGGTCCGGCCATTTTCGCATCCATCAGCGCGTTCCTGATCTTCGATTACTTCTTTGTCGAGCCGCATCACCAGTTGTCTGTTGCGGATCCTGAAGAGTGGGTCTCACTACTGTTCTTTTTATTAACCGCGACCGTAACCGGCCAATTGGCAGCCGGTCAGCGGCAGCGGGCGCATGAAGCCCAACAGCGTGAGCGCGAGGCCGTCGTGCTGTATGACGTGGTGCGCTTGCTTGGCGAAGGTGACTCCAAGCAGGTGCTGGAGAGTGTCGCTGAGCGGTTGCGCGCGGAGCTCCAGCTGGACGGGGTGGGAATCGAGTTGTGGGGGCCTGACGGTCGGAGCTCGTGGGTTTCGAGTGGCGATCCTGTTGGGCTCGCAGGCTTGCGCGATGCGGACAACGCCACACGAGTCCTCCAGGGTGGGCGAGTGACGTCCGATGGTGCGCATGCCGCGCCGGGGCGTTGGGTGCGTATCGTCCGTTCGTCGAACACTGCCATTCGTCAGGACGTTCGTCGCGTGCCGGTCCGGGTGCTTGAAAAGCGTGTCGGATCATTGTTGCTGGTTGGCAGTGCGGACGCATTCGACCCGGTCAACGATCGCCTGGTTTCCGCCGCGGCGGCGCAGATCGGGCTCGCGCACGAGCGGGCGCGGCTGCGGACGGAAGCAACCGAGGCAGAGATCCTGCGTCGCACCGACCAGCTACGGGCCGCTCTGTTGAGCGCGGTCTCGCATGATCTGCGCACGCCCCTGGCGACGATCATGGCCTCAGCCGGCAGTTTGCGTCAACAGGACGTGCCGTGGACCGATGAGGAGCGCCAGGGTTTTGCGCAAGCGATCGAGGAAGAAGCCGACCACCTGAATCACCTGGTCGGGAACCTGCTGGATCTCTCACGCATCGAAGCTGGCAGCTTGCGACCGCAAAAAAGCTGGCAAGATCTGGCGACCCTGGTCGAAGACGTTCTCGATCGACTCAAACTGGTCACGCACGAGCACCACCTGCGCATCGCGATACCCGAGGATCTTCCACCATTGTGGCTCGATCCGGTGGAGATTGGGGAAGTGATATACAACCTGGTCGAAAATGCCGCGAAATATGCGCCCGTGGGTACGGAAATCAGTATCAGCGCTCGGCCGGAGGCTGGCCACGTGGCGGTGAGCGTGGGGGATCGTGGTCCGGGTATCGCGCCGACAGCCTTGCCACGCATCTTCGAGCCGTTCTTCCGCGTGAGCGACGGGCGGCCGCGGCCGCATGGCCTTGGGCTTGGCCTGGCCATCGTCAAAGGCGTGGTCGAAGCGCACGACGGACAGGTGCGAGCGGAGAATCGAGCTGGAGGTGGAGCGCGCTTGACATTTACACTCCCGCGGACGGGCGCCCCCACCGAAATGGTACCGGTGCCATGACGCGAGCCGCCGACCAGAGAAGAGTTTTCGAGCTTCTCGAACAAGACGACGAGGCGTCGCAACAGCTGCTGTGCGACCTGGTGCGCGTCCCGAGCCTCGGTGGCTCGGACGGTGAGATCGCAATCCAGCACACACTGGCGCAGCTGTTGGAAGCCGAGGGCCTCGAAACCGACCACTGGCAGCTCCCGCTCGAATCTCTCGTTTCTGAGAGCGACTTTCCCGGCGTCGAAGTCCCACGCCGGGAAGCCTGGGGGCTCGTCGGCCGTCTGCGCGGCCGTGGTGGCGGGCGGAGTCTGATGCTCAACGCCCACGTCGACGTAGTCCCGCCCGGCGACGTCGCTGCCTGGCAGCACGATCCGTTCTCCGGATACGTGCAACAGGGCAATGTGTACGGCCGCGGTGCATGCGACATGAAAGGCGGCCTCGTGTCTGCCTTCGCCGCCGTTCGCGCGATCCGCCGGGCAGGCGTCGCACTGAAGGGCGACCTCCTGCTGGCGTGCGTAGTCGGCGAGGAAGACGGAGGTCTCGGGACCTATGGTCTGCTCCGGCGCGGCTGGCGAGCGGACGCATGCGTTGTTCCCGAACCGACAAGCCTGGACCTTGTGCCCGCCAATGCAGGTGCGCTGACGTTTCGACTGCGCGTACGCGGTCGCGCCACGCATGCTTCGCGTCGGATGGAGGGCGTGAGCGCAGTGGAGTGTTTCTGGCCTGTGTTTGACGCGCTACGGCAACTGGAGCGGGAGCGAAACTGTGACGTCGATCCGCTCATGCGTCGCTGGAGTCTGCCGTACGCTCTGTCAGTCGGTACCGTTCACTCCGGTGACTGGGCCTCATCCGTACCAGATTTGCTGGTCGCGGAAGGGCGCCTCGGGGTTGCGCTCGACGAATCGATCGATCAGGCGCGCCGAGCACTGGAGTCCGCGGTCGCTCATGCCTCCGGCCGCGTCGCATGGCTGCGGGACCACCCTGTCGAAGTCGAATGGTGGGGTGGTCAGTTCGCGTCCGGTCGCCTCGCACGAGACAGTGACCTTCTGGAACGCGTTCGCGCGGCGCACCTCGTCGCAGCCAATTCTTCTCAGACGCCGGCCGTCTGGGGCGCGCCGTACGGCAGCGACCTCCGTCTCCTCACCGGACTGGGCAATATTCCGACCCTGCACTACGGTCCCGGTGATGCCGCCCATGCGCATGCCCCGAACGAATTCGTCGCATGGGAGGAAGTGACAACGGCTGCACGCACGCTGGCCGTAGTTGCGCTCGACGTGACCGGCACGGACAATTGACCAGCATGGCGGACGTACGTGTCACCGCGTTGAACTTCTATCCTGTAAAGTCGTGCGCGGGTACGCCGCTGCCCCGGGCGACGATTGGAGCACGCGGCATTCTCCATGATCGTGAATTCATGGTTGTGGAGCCAAACGGCGAATTCGTCACACAACGCGAGCTGCCACGCCTGGCACTGATACATCCAACGTTCGACGGGCGGATTCTGCACCTGAACGCGACAGAGATGCCGCCGCTGGTTGTTCCAGGAGTAAAAGCGGGAACGCGCCGAAACGTGGTCGTGTGGCGCGATACAGTCACCGCCGTCGATCAGGGCGATGATGTGGCGGAGTGGCTCAGCACGTTTCTACGGCATGCGGTGCGGCTCGTGCGCATGCCGCATGACACCTTCCGACAGGTCGACCAGCAGTTCGCGCCCCGAGCCACCGATCAGGTTGGATTCGCGGATGGGTATCCGATCTTGCTGATCTCAGAGGAGTCGTTGGAAGATCTGAATACGCGGTTGGCCACGCCGCTGCCGATGAACCGGTTTCGTCCGAACATCGTCGTGCGCGGAATGAATGCACCCTTCGCCGAAGACCTGTGGGCCGAAGTACGAATTGGCGAGGTGACCTTCGACGTCGTGAAAGCCTGCGCGCGTTGCGTCACCACGACCGTGAACCAGGACACCGCGGAGCGTGGATCCGAACCACTGGTGACCCTGACGACGTATCGACGGATTCCCCGCGGCGTACTCTTCGGACAGAATCTCATCCACTCCACCCAGGGGGCGATCTCAATTGGGGATCCGCTCACCGTGCTGCGCTACGCCGAGAGCGCTGAACAGAGCCGGGCGACCTCCTCTTCAGTGTTGTAGTAGTGCACCGACGCGCGCACGACCTTGTCCAGTTGCCGCTCGTCCATGTCCAGCATCGTCGATGCGCGCGATGACGTGGTTACATTGATTTGCTGCGCCGCGAGCTTCCGCTTGATGTCCTCCGGCGAGTGGGTCTCCATCGTAAATGTGACGATACCGCAGCGTTGTCGTCCGCGATCGTGCACGCTGACTCCAGGTAAACGCGAGAGCTCGCCGCGCAGGTGCTCCGCGAGGTCCGTCACTCGCTGCTGAATTGAGTCCAGTCCAACGTCGAGCGCGTACCGCGCGGCGACGCCCAGACCAATCTTGCCTGCAACGTTGCTCTCCCAGGCCTCGAACCGCCGCGCATCCTCTCGAATCACGTACTGATCCGGCTGGGTCCACTCCGCCGCGTGGAGGTCGAGGAAAGGTGGCTCCAGTTGCTGGATCAAGGAGCGCCGAACGTACAGGAATCCAGTTCCGCGTGGACCGCGTAAATATTTGCGGCCAGTGCCGGAGAGTATGTCGCAGTGCACGTCGTCCACCTGCGTGAAAAGCTGTCCCACCGACTGACAGGCGTCCAGCAGGAATGGAACCTTCCATTCACGCGCGACCTGACCGATCGCAGCCGCCGGATTCACCAATCCGCCATTCGTCGGTACATGCGTGATGCTCACCAGCTTGACGCGTGCATCCATCATGCTCCTGAGCCCGTCAACGGAAACCTGCCCTGTCGGATCGTTCGGTATCGCCTCGACGCGGGCTCCGGTCCGCCTGGCAACTTGCAGGTAGGCAATGTAGTTGCTTGCGTACTCCGCACGCGCCGTGAGAATGCGGTCTCCCGGCTCGAGGTGGATCGAATAGAACGCCATGTCCCACGCGCGCGTGGCGTTCTCGACCAGCGCGATCTCGTCAGGTGCACACCCAAGCAGCTGGGCCAGCGCGGCGTACGTATCCTCGATGGCTTGCTGCGCCGCGTCGGCTGCCTCGTAGCCGCCGATGTGCGCCTCGAGCCGCAGGTGCCCGACGACGGCGTCCAGCACCGGGCGCGGCATTAGCGCCGCGCCGGCGTTGTTGAAGTGCACCACCTCGGCGCAGCCCGGGGTGTCCGCGCGCAGGCGCCCAACGTCCATCAAGCACTCAGCTGACCGCTGACGGCCGATTGCTATGCGCCTGGACAGTCGCTTCGGCTCGAGGAGGCCAGATCGACGTCAGCCACCTGCCACTCGGCTCCCATGCGCTCGAGCGTGTACGTCTGGTCGCTCGTCTCGATGAGGCAACGGGTCCGCTGGTCCGAGGCGTTACGTTCGTCGTAGAGCCAACGCTCGTGGGTGTGGACCTGTGCCTCGGTCGCGCCTGGATAGTCGGTGCCGAGCACCTGCAGGTCATACGTCGAGTCGCCGCCGAGATGCAGTCCACCCGACAGCAAATGTTCGACCTCGGGGCGCATGACGCCCAGCGCGGCTGGCGCGAATGCGTCGCTCAGGGCACGCAAACGTTGATCGCTCGGCTCACGATCCGCGGCAAGGACGAGTTTGAGGCTCCGATCGACGGCCGCCTCGGGGCTACTTGCATATGCCAGAGCGGTCGCGGTCGCGGCCTGCAGTTCAGCCTGCACCGCGACGGCAGCTTCGGCTGTCGCGGCCCGTGTCTCAGCCTGGCTTGCCCGAGCCTCACTGGCTTGAAAGGCGAGTTCGCGTTGGTTTGCCCAGACCACTACCGCGACCAGCATGCCGATCGCGAGAAGTGCAATCCAAATGGGAAGGGTGGTCGTGATTGCCATCCAGCCCCTATGTTGTCTGCTACGGCAGCGCGAAGCAATGCATTGGCGGGATCAATTTGCGCACTTGACTCACGATTGCGAGTACCGCGCTGCGGAGTGCCGGCACTTGTGGGTCGAAACTCCGCAGGGACTTGCGCCGGGTTTGCTAAGAGCCGCCGGCAAGCGACTGCGGGTCGAGCAGTTTGGACCTAGGGCGCCAGCCCGCGGCGTGACGGCCGCGATCGCCGTGGATGGTGGCACACGAGGCGGCCAGGGCGGCCGCGCTACCCTGCCCGGGTGACTGAACACCGCCTGCCTGCTGAGCGCCTGCACTTCGCCTTCGACAACAGCTTGCCGCCCGTGCTCCAGGTGGAGTCGGGCGACATCGTCACGATCGAGACCTGGGACGCGAGCGGCCACGAGGTCAAGCGCACCTGGACCCACGAAGACGCCGCCAATCGCAAGCGGAAGCCCGGTGTCGGTCACGCGCTGACCGGTCCTATCGCGATGGCTGGAGCTCGTGCAGGTCAGACGCTCGTCATCGATGTACTGGAGGTTGCGCCTGCCGCCTGGGGCTACACCTCATTCTCGCCGGGACGCGGCCTGCTGCCAGACGATTTTCCGAAGGCATACATTCGCATCTGGGACCTGGAAGACGGACGCTACGCCCGCGGCATGGAGGGCGTGCTCGTCCCACTTGCTCCATTCTGTGGTGTGATGGGCGTTGCGCTCGCGGAGCCGGGAGCGCACTCGACCATTCCGCCGCGTCGGGTCGGCGGGAACATGGACGTCCGCCAGCTGACGGCTGGCAGCACGCTGTATCTCCCAATCGAAGTTGATGGCGCCCTGTTCTCGGTTGGGGACGCGCACGGCGCCCAGGGAGATGGCGAGGTATGCATCACCGCCGTCGAGATGGACAGCGTGACGCGTTTACGCTTCTCGCTCAGCGACACGCCGGTGCGTGAGCCTGAGCTGCGACTGGCCGGCCCGCCAACGGTCATCGCTGGCGCGTATCACGGCTGTACGGCCCACGATCCCGATTTATTGCAGAGCGCGCGAAACGCAACGCGCTGGATGATCGAATGGCTATGCCGCGAGGCTCACCTGTGCGCCGAAGACGCGTACGTCCTCTGTAGCGTGGCGGCGGAGCTGCGCATCAGCCAGGTCGTCGACGCCCCGAACTGGACGGTGACCGCGTTCATGCCGCTCGCGGTGCTCGGCCACTGAGGGTGAGGAGGCCATTCGCCACGGCAGCCCTGCAAGCTCGCCATCTGCTGCTCGTTAACACTTTCTTGGACCTCAGCAGCCGGTTGTCGCATCCTAACTACTGACGTATGTCAACTCAGATCACCGTCAACGGTCAGAGCCAGACCGTCAACTCGTCAGGCGATACACCTTTGTTGTACGTCCTGCGCGACGAGTTGGGCCTGACCGGTCCTAAATTCGGCTGTGGGCTGTCGCAGTGCGGCGCGTGCACGGTCCTGATCAACGGTCGCGCCGTCCGCTCGTGCGTCTACCAGCTCTCGCGCGTCGCCGACCAGCCGGTCACGACGCTCGAAGGGCTTGGCACGCCTGACAAGCCGCATGCGCTGCAAACGGCCTTCATCCAGGAACAAGCCGGCGAATGTGCCTACTGCATCAACGGCATGATCATGGTCTCGGCCGCGCTGCTCGCGCAAAACCCGACCCCGACACAAGATCAGATCACGCAAGCCCTGAACGGCAACCTGTGCCGTTGTGGCTCGCATCCACGCATCGTGGCCGCCGTTCAGCGGGCCGCGGGGACAACGGCATGAGCCCGGTCTCACGGCGCGCATTCCTCGGCGGTGGCGGCGCTCTGGTCGTGAGCTTCAGCCTGATGCAGCTGGCTCAGGCGCAATCCGATCCATCGCAAGCCCAGCCGACGCCGCAGACTCCGGCGACGGCGCAACCAACCGAAGTTGCGGAGCAGCAGCCGGTTCCAAGCCCTGTATCCGCTCCGAGCAATCCGCCGAAGGCCAGCATCGACGCGAATCAGGTGGACTCGTGGCTGTCCGTCGGCCAGGACGGCAAAGTCACCATTTTCAGCGGCCGTGTGGAGCTCGGTACCGGGACACGCACGGCGCTGTCGCAGATCGCCGCCGACGAGCTGTACATCCCATTCGAGAACGTCACCATGGTCTCGGGTGACACCGCGCGTGCTCCAGATGAAGGCTATACGGCAGGCAGCAAGACCATCCAGGTTGGTGGAGTGAACGTCCGCAAGGCAGCCGCGGAAGCTCGGCAGGCGCTCCTCGAGATGGCAAGCGCCAGACTCGGCGTCTCGCAGGACAGCCTTGCGATCAACAACGGGACGATCTCGCTGACCAGCGATTCGTCCCAGAAAGTAGCATACGGCGACCTGATTGGCGGACAGGTGTTCAAGCGGCAGATCTCCGATCAGACTCCGCTCAAAGATCCGTCACAGTACACAATCGTCGGCCAATCGATTCCGAGATTGGACCTGCCGGCGAAGATCTTTGGCCAGGCCGCGTATGTGCAGGACTTGAAGTTGCCGGGCATGCTGCACGGTCGGACGGTCCATCCGTCGGCAATTGGCGCCACCGTCGTGAGCGTCGACCAGAGCTCCATCGCGGACATTCCGGACCTCGTGAAAGTCGTGCAGAACGGCAGTTTCGTGGGTGTCGTGGCGCAAAGCGAATGGGGTGCAATCCAGGCCGCGCGCACGCTCGCGGTGACGTGGACAACGCCCAGCGACCTGCCGGACCAGGCCTCGCTCGCGGACTGGATCCAGCAGCAGCAAACGTCCGACAAACAGCCCGTCAACACCGGCGACGTCGAGAGCACGCTGAGCGACGCGCAGAATGTGCTGCACTCGACCTACACACACCCGTATCAGAACCACGCGTCGATCGGGCCGTCGTGCGCGGTTGCCGACGTCCAGTCTGACAAAGCCACGATCTATTCCAGCACGCAAGGCGTGTATCCGTTACGCGGCGCGGTCGCCCAGCTGATCGGCATGGCGGCTGATAGCGTGCACGTCGTCCACATGGAGGGCTCCGGCTGCTACGGACACAACGGCTTCGACGATGCGGCAGGTGAGGCAGCGCTGCTTTCGCAAGCCGTCGGAAAGCCCGTGCGCGTGCAGTGGATGCGCCAGGACGAGCACGTATGGGAGCCGCACGGCCCCGGCATGGTGGTGGATATTCGCGGTGCGGTGGATGGTTCCGGCAAAGTGGCTGCTTGGGACTACCAGGTCTGGACTCCAACGCACAGCACCAGGCCAGGCGGATTTGCTGCCAACCTGCTGCCAGGGCAGCTGATCAGTCCGCCGCCGCCCGCCGCCGAGAATGGCTTCGGTGGTGGGGACCGCAATGCACCGACCAACTACACGTTCGAGAACAACCGCGTGACGGTCCACTGGCTGAGCGACTCGCCGATTCGCGTGTCCGCCTTGCGGAGTCTCGGAGCGATGGCGAACACGTTCGCGAACGAGTCGTTCATGGACGAGCTGGCGTACGCGGCGGGGACCGATCCGCTCCAGTTCCGGCTGAACCACCTGAACGATCCGCGGGCGATTGCCGTCTTGCAAGCGGCCGCGAACCAGATCGGATGGCAACCGCATACCGCGCCCAACAACTCCGGACGCGGACTGGGAATCGCGTTCGCCCGGTATGAGAACACCGAGGCGTACGTGGCAACGGCAGCGGACGTGTCGGTTGACCCGAGCTCAGGCCGTATCACGCTGAATCGGATCGCCGTCGCGCACGACGCCGGTTTGATTATCAATCCGGATGGATTGAAGAACCAGATCCAGGGCAATGTCATCCAGTCCGCGAGTCGAGCGATCCTGGAGCAGGTGAATTTCGATAATTCGAAGATCACCAGCGTCGATTGGCGATCCTATCCTATTTTGCGATTCCAGGATATCCCACCGATCGATATCACGCTGATCAACCATCCGGACCAGCCAGCCTGGGGTGCCGGTGAGATCACCACGTTGACCCCGCCGCCGGCCATCGCGAATGCGATCTACCACGCCACGGGCCAGCGCCTGCGGAGTGTGCCGCTCAATCCGTCCCAGGGCACACCGCGTGGCAACGGCGACAATCGAGGTAATGGCAGAAATGACGACCAGGGAGGCGACGAGTCTCCGTGATGTCGCGCAAGAACTACAACGGCTATCGCTCTTTCCAGTACCTCGAAGAAGGCGTCGACTACCAACCGTTCAAGCTGGTGCGCGAGGTCGATCGCGTGCCGTCCAGGCGTGTCGAGGTAACACCCGAGCAGGAACAGCGCGCCCAGCAGTTGATGCGCGACAACCTGGTCATCTCATTACATGACCACGCGTTCGTTACTCCAGAAGACCCCAACCAGATCTTCGAGTACCGTCGTGCTGGACGAGACTGGACCGGCTACGAAGGCCTCAGCGTGTCTGGCATCGATGTCATTTTCGACAACCTGATGGACGGCACCGCCACCGTCAGCTCCAAGGCCGGCCGGAAATGGGACGACGTCATCTGGGATATTGGTATGCGCTTGAGTGACATCGCCCACCAGGAGATGGTCATCCGTGCGGAAACGACCCAGGACATCCGTCGCGCGAAGCAGAACGGGCAGATCGCGTTCGTTCCCAGTCTCGAGGCCGCCACGCCGATCGAAAACGAGCTGGATCGACTCGATGTGTTATACGGTCTCGGGATCCGTCAGTCGGGCATCGCCTACAGCGAGGCCAATACGCTCGGTTGCGGACTGCGCGAGACCAATGACGGTGGACTGACGCAGTTTGGCCGGCTCGCCGTCCGCCGCATGAACCGTCTGGGCATTGCGATCGACATTTCACACTCCGGCGATCAGACGTCGCTCGACACGATCGAGGTGAGTGACAAACCAATATTCATCACCCACGTCGGTGCGCGCGCGCTGTGGAATACACGGCGCATGAAACCCGACAACATTTTCAAGGCGTGCGCCGATAAAGGCGGAGTCATCGGTATCGAAGCCGCGCCACATACAACGCTCACGCGCGAGCATCCGCATCACAACATCGAATCCATCATGCAGCACTTCGAGCATGTGGCGAACCTGGTGGGGATCGATCACGTTGCGTTCGGGCCGGACACATTGTTTGGCGACCACGTCGCGCTGCATCACGCGTTTGCGCGGCAGCTCTCCATCCAGGCGGCGCATGGAACGATGGACTTCGAGGAGGTCGAGTTCGTCGACGGCCTGGAGAGCCCGGCCGAGGAGTTTCATAACATCACCCGCTGGCTGGTGAAGCACGGCTACTCCGATGGCGACATCGCCCGCGTGCTGGGCGAGAACGTCATGCGCGTCCTCGCCGAGGTATGGGTGCGCTAGCTCACGCTACTTGCGTGTGGCGAGAAAGACCGGAATCTGCCGCGCGGTGCGCTGCTGATACTCCGCATACGGCGGATACGCGGCGACCGCGCGCTTCCACCATTCCTCGCGTTGCGCTCCACTGAGCTCACGTACGCTCACGGCGAACGGCTCGGCGCCGTCCTGGACGAAGACTTCGTCGGGATTCGCGCGCAGGTTGTAGTACCAGACCGGGTGCTGCGGCGCTCCGCCCTTGGACGCGACCAGCGCGTACTCGCCGCCATGCTCGACGCGCATGAGCGCGATTTTGCGGACCTTGCCTGTCTTGTTGCCGCGCATGGTCACGACGACGATCGGCAGACCCGTGTCGCGCAGCGTGTTGGCCTCGCCGCCGCTGGACCGCTCGTACGCCTCTACCTGGTCACGAACCCATTTCGCCGCACTCGGCGCGTATTCTCCCTGGAGCACACTCTCAGCATACCCCGTGGAACGCGGCGGCGAGTCCGTCCGGAGTTTCGACCCACTCCCCCTTGATAAAACCCCTCTCCCTGGCCAGGGCGAGGTGGAAATTTGATCTCTCCGAGGGTTCAAGGGGGCATGGCCCGCTTGGAAATCCCCTTAAAAGCTCCCCCTTTCCCTCCAGGGAGAGGGGGTTGGGGGGAGTGGGTTGACCCCCACTAGCGGCCCTGTCGCGGTGCAGCGGTGCTTACATTAACGATTGCTAAATCGGTTCGCCGCCGATGTGTTCCACCTGGCCGCGCAGATCGGCGACCCTGGCAAGCTCGGCACGTAACGACTCGATGAACGACTCCGTGCGTTCCCGCTCCCCACGCACGAACCGCGCATACGGCGCGAGCGCATCACGGATCCGCTGAATGCTGCGCTCGAGCTCACGCTGAAACTCATCTTTCAACGCCGTCAGCAAACGCCCGCGAAGCTCCTCCGTCCGCGCGCGGAACTGCGCCTTGGCCTGGCTGCGCTTGCGCGGCAATACCCACAGACCGATACCGGCCAGCACGCTCGCGGCGAACAGGCCAGTGACGTCGGCCGCCGCGCCGCCGACCAGCGCCATGGTGACAGCCCCCAGACCCACCGCGCCGGCCTCCAGCAAGGTCGCCTGTGTGACCGCGTCGCGCACGGACGCCGCAAGCTGCACCGCTTCGCGTTCGTGATTGTGGCGCTGGAGCACGCCCCGCGCGGTCTGACCCAGACTGCCGAGCAACGCCCGCCGGTCGTATTCAAAAGAACCTGCCAACCGTTGAGCCGGCCCTTCCACACCGGCCCCGCGCCGTTGATCGACCTGCTCCGTGACGCTCCGCCACAACCGCAGGTCCTGGTCCACCATCCAATCGATCAGGTCGTGAGCGACGCGGTCGATCCGTTCCGGAGCGTCACCCACGACGACACGCTCGAACTCCTGTTGGAGTACCTTCTGGCGGAACAGATCGATGACTCGCGCGAAACGGAGCGTGCTATCGAGATAGTCCAATCCGCGCACCATCATCTCGTTGATGATGTTCTCGAGCTCCTGTAGACGGAACGCGAAGTCGCGGCGCATGTCTTCGCGGTAATTCGTCAGCTGGCGATCGATGGACTCGACCAGCTGCATATCGGCAGAGAGAACCGCCAGTTTTTCTTCCGCGGCCATGACGAATGTGCGGCCAACTCGCTCGGCCACGCCGAGCGGAGAGCTCAATTTCAGCGCAAGCCTGCCGCGTTCGTCGAGTGTGGTGCGCACGAAGTCTTCGAGTGTGGAAAAGCCGCTCCGCGTGCGCGCCGACACCGGAAAGACCTGTGGCCGGAATCCGAGCAATCGCTCTACGCCACTGCGGACGAACTCCACCTGTTCGCCAACCTGATCTTCGGAGAGCAGGTCGACTTTGTTCAACACGACGACCACTTTCTTGCCCCATTCGCGAATGCGCTGCATGAAGGCGCGTTCCGTCTCGGTGAACGGGCGATCGGCCGAGGTGACGAACAGGACGAGATCCGCGCGCGGGACGAAGTGGCTGGTGATCTCCTCGTGCTCGCGCAAGATGGCATTCGTGCCGGGGGTGTCGACGATGGCGACGTCGCGCAAGAGCTCGAGTGGAAATCCGACTTCCAGGATGTGGCCTTCTCGGCGTTCGATGGTGGTTGGTGCGTAGCGGACCCGGGTGATGACGGCGGTCGTCGGCGTCACGCCTTCGCGCAAAATGGAGTCGCCCATCAACGCATTGATGAATGCGGACTTGCCCGCATTGAACTCGCCGACGATGACCAGCAGGAATGGCTCGTCCAGATCGAGCTCCGCTTGACGGAGCTGCTCGATGGCGTCGGCGGTCGCGCCCTGGGCGACGAGGAGCTCGCGGATGCGGCCCAGCACGAGGCGCTCGTCGCGCACGAGCGCGCGAGTGGCCTGATCCAGAACGCCTGAGGCGGTGGGCAGCGGCACGGAGGTGCAGTTGGCAAGATACGCGCCCCGGGCGGGCTTGCGCACGACCTCGCGGCCCCGGGCCTCAACTGACTGAGACAGTATCGGCACGTCCGTCAACCCTAGCTGAGCAGGTGTGGGCAGAACGCGAGGTCCGCAGGTGCGGGTACGGCGCTGAACGCTAGCTGCGCGCGCGTGTGCTCGAGGCAGGCAGCCGCGCTGGCCGGCGCGGTGCGTTGCTGCTTACATGCGCCCGTGATTCGCAGCCTGGTCGCGCCCGCGGCGTTGGCCCTCGCGGTCGGGCTCTTTTACCTCCCGCAGCTCGCCACCGGCGTCGCGCAGTGGGACGGCGTCGACGTCCACTATGCCTCCCAGCGCTACTTCTCCGATGTGCTGCACACGGGTCGGCTGCCCTTCTGGACGCCGTACATCTTCTCAGGCTTTCCCTTCCTGGCGGACGTCCAGGTTGGCGCCTGGTATCCGCTGAACTGGCCGTTCTTCCTGGCCGGCATCGCGCTGGACAGTCTCAGCCGTGAGCTGTTCCTGCACGCGCTCATCGCTTGTTTCGGAGGTTATGCGCTCGGCCTGCGCTGGCTTTGCGGCAACCGCCGTGGCGCGCTGGCGGTCGGCATGTTCTACGGTCTGTCGGGGTATTTCGCGGCGCACACGCAGCACCTCGCCATGTTCCAGGTTGCAGCGTGGCTGCCATGGCTTCTCATCGCCCTCGACGCGATCGCGCGACGTGTCACTGCGCGCCGGCTCGCATTGGTCGCACTGCTGGGTGCTGCGGTTGCGTTACCGGGTCACTTCCAGACGGGCCTGTACGCGCTGAGCGGCGTGGGCATTTGGGCCATGCTCGAGGCGATAGCACAGCGCTCGCTCCGGCGCGCCATCCGCTACGCGGCGGGCGTGGTTGCCGCGGGTGCGTGGGGCGGCGCCATCGCCGCGGTGATGATTCTGCCCGGCCTGGAGCTGGTGAGCGACTCAGTGCGCACGCGCGTGAACGCGTTCGCCAGCGATATTGGCTATTTCCACGTGGATTCGCTGCGCACGCTGTTCCAACCGGACTATTACGGGCTCCTGTCCGGTGCGTATTGGGGTCCGGGCGACAGTACGCAGCATTATTTCTACGCCGGTGTGCTGCTGGTGCCACTCGCGGTGTTGGGAATGCTCAACACCCGCGTGCTCAGAACCGCGCTATTTCTCAGCATGCCGTTCCTCTGGTATGCGCTCGGTCCGGGCGGAGGTGTCTTCCGCATTGTGGCTCGCCTGCCAGGTTTTCGGAGCGTCGAGTTGCCGATGCATGGGTGGTTTCTGCCGGCGCTTGGTCTGGCGTTGCTCGGCGGCGCGGGGGTGGTGGAGCTAGAGCGCCGGGTGCGTCGGCGGTGGGTGAGCGTGGTGTTGTTGTGTGTCACGTTCGTCGACGTGGTTGCGTACAACGCGCTGTTGAATCCGCTCGTGCTGCCGCAAGTCCATCAATCAGTTGATTGGGAGTACCTGGCGCCGCTGCGGGCGCTCCAGGCCCAGTTGCCCGCCGACATGACCGGGCGACTGTATGGAGCGCCGACGACCGCCGTTGGCTACCGCAACCATGGACTCCAGATGCGCGTCCCTACGAGCTACGGCTACAACCCGCTCGAGCTCAGCGCGTACGCCGATTACGAGGACGCCGCGACCACCAATCCGCGTCTGGCGGACGGTCTGGCCGCCACCTACGAGGTCCAGGTTGCTCAGGATGGAACCATTCAGGTCCAGCCGCGGGCGTCGGCTCTGCCCCTGGCGTTCTTTTCGCGCGCGCTACGCAGCATCCCGGACGCGGCAGCCGCAAATGCCGACTTGGCCGAGCTTGATCCAGCACAGACAACGCTCATCGTCGGCCCCGCGCCTCCGGTTCAATTTGATCCATCGGCAACCGCGCAGGTGGTCGACCAGAACGAGGATTCTCTCACCATCCGTTACCGCGCAACCTCGTCGAACATGTTGCGCATTGCTTTGCCCGCGTTTCCCGGCTGGCACGCGATCCTCGACAGTCGAGAGCTGCCGGTGCAGATCGTCGACTACGCGTTCATGGGCGTCGTCGTACCGCCAGGGGCTGGCGACATTCGTCTCGCGTATAGGCCTCGCTACTTCGTGGCTGGCGCCCTCATCAGCGTGGTAGCGCTTGTCGCTGCGATCGCGTGTGTCGTTGTGCGGCGACCAGGGCAAGCGGCACCCAGGCCATCACACGACCGGGTGGCATCGACCACAAGTAATGGTCCAGCATGGCCAGCACGGCGACCGCCGAACATACCGCCAGAAGTGGCGCGCCCGTCGCCCCGCGGCGAGAGGCAACGCCGATGACGGCCGCCGCGAGCGTGAACGCCGCAACCAGTCCAGGCAGGCCCAGCTCGGTCGCGATCAACAACGCCACGTTGGGCGTGGGCTCGCCCCAGCCGACCTGAAAGCCATCGCGTACCACGGCGAGTCCAACGTTGCCGGCACCCACACCGAACGGCAGGTGTGCCCGGGCCTCGGCGAGTCCGTCGAGATCGAGCTGCAGGCGATTGCCGATCGAACCGCGCTCGAGCGCGTTGCCCGACCACGGCGAGATACGTCCGGCGATGGTTGGTCCGACAGGCGAGGCCAGCAGGGCGCCCAGCGCAATCAGACTGCCGACCACGACCGCTCCTTTTCGGATGCGCGGTGCGTTCGCCGCCACGAGCCACATCGACACACCAAGCGCCGCACCCAGCCAACTCGTACGTGAGAACGTCACCACAAGCCCCGCCACCAGCACCAGCGCGACTGGCCAGCACCGCCGGGGCAGCAACGGGAGGGCCACCAGGGCGAGCGCGAGATATCCGCCCAGCACGTTCGGATGCGGAAACGTACCGAAACCGCGGAAGAGGCGCTGGCCATCGGCATCGAGCACGACGGGTGTTCCGCCGACGGACACGTCTGGCCCGGGTAGCCATGGCAGCCCGAGCCACGCCGGCACGAGCGGCTGCTGGGTGACGAACTGTGCAACGGCTAGCACAGACTCCAGTGCCGCAGCAGTGACCAGCGCGCTCGTGATCCAGGTCGACGAGGCGCCGCGGACGCGGATCGCGAGCCCCGCGGCGGTGAGCAGGACCAGGTGGAGCGCGACGCTTGCGGCGAGAAGTCGATCGATCGCGACTGCAACGCTCAGCAACGCCGCGGCGGGGAGGAGCATTGCGCGGCCCAGGCGATTGCTGCCCCGAAGCGCGCCGGCCGCGACGATCAGCAGGCACACGTCCGATGGATACACGCCGACTGTTGAGAACACGGCCGTGACGTTCTCGATGTGCGGGTCGACCAGCGTCAGGTGCCACCACACGGGAATCAATACGACGGCGGCGGCCGCACCCAGCGTAGTCACCGCGGGGGCGCGCCGCTCGATGGACGCTCGCGCAATTGGCGCTGCGACGTGGCTGCGTTCGGCGACTTGCACACCCATGCGGTCCGGCCAGTCTATCGACCGTTTCGTCGCGGGCCGATTTAATCATCACGATGCCGGTGGCCCACGATAGGCCCGACACGCGATCTGTGCGACGCACTCAGCCTCAGATAAGCCAGCCCATTCGCCATCATCGCGCGGCAATGCTCGCGATGGTCTTTAGCGTCGCGCTCGCGCTGCGTTTGTGGGGCATCTATTTCGGATTGCCGTTTCTCTATCACCCCGACGAGCCGGCGTATGTGCTGCAAGCGCTCGCGGTCGGGCGCGGTCTGCCGGACGGTCTCACGTTCGCCAACCCACCGCTGTACAAATACGTCCTGCTGGCGATCTACGCCATCACTTTCGGCCTCGGCCGAACGATGGGCGTCTATGCCTCACAACAGCAATTTATCGAGCAGTTCCGCGCGGATCCGACGCTTCTGTATGTGGTGGCGCGGATCGTCAGCGCGTTATTCGGCGCACTGACGGTCCTCGGCGCGTACTCCGTCGCCACAATCGCCCGATCCCCGCGCGCTGGACTGATTGCCGCGGGCCTCACGGCCGTCACCTATCTGCTGGTCCGCGAATCACATTTCGCAGTCAATGACGCCCTGGTTACGCTGTGCGTCGTCGTCGGACTGGCTTGTTGCGTGAGAGTCGCGCGCTATGGAAGGAGGCGCGACTCCATCCTGGCGGGAATCGTACTGGGGCTCGCTTTCTCCGCGAAATATCAGGGCGTCATCCTCCTGCTGCCAGTGGTGATTGCCCACCGCAAACGGACCGATTTACTGATCGCACTTGCGGCGGCGCTCGCGACTGTGTTGCTGACGTTTCCGTCACTCTTGACGGAGCCACTGCGTGTTGTAGAAGATATCTATATTCACCTGTACGTACCCGCGCACACCGGGTACGACGGACTGGATCCAGGTGGCGGATACACCTTTTATGTGCGGACCCTCGCGCTGGGTCTCGGGCTGCCGATGCTGGTGCTCGCGTGCTTTGCTGTTGCGGTCGGGTTGCTCCGACGTGACCGCGTGGTGCTGATCGTAGGCTCCGTTCCGCTTGCGCTATTTGCGCTGCTCGGCTCGTCGGAGATGTATTTCGCGCGCTTCATCTTGCCTGCTGTTCCATCGATCGTCATTCTCGCTGCGCTGCTCGTGGACGAATTGATCGACAGCGTCGGACGTGTCATCGGTGGGGCACTGGTTGCAGTTGTGCTTCTGGGAACCGCGCCGAACACACTGCGGTTCGACGCGCTTTTGACCCAGGCAGACACGCGCACCGAGGCACGTGAGTGGATTCAAACCCGGCTCGCGCCGGGCTCACGCGTCGCGGTTGACGCCACGCCACTCGGCCCAGCGTTGGACAACACCGGCGCGGACGCTCTGGTCGTCAATGATTTTGCGCTGTTCGACCACTCACTGAACGACTACCGCCAACTGGGAGTCAAGTACCTGGTGGTCAGCTCATTTGTCTCCGATGTGCCAGTAATGGATCCCGTTCGCGACGCACATCGACGTGAGTTCTCTGCCGAAATAGTGGAGCGGGGAACCGTGCTGGCGCAGTTCCGACCATTCTCAGCCGACGTGCCGCCGTTTACGTACGACCAGATCTACGGCCCGTTCGACTCACTTTCGTCATTCGTGCGCCCTGGCCCGACGATCACGATCTACGAGCTCAGCCGATAAATCTCCATTCGTCCGTAGGTCGGGTCATCGACCGTGCCGACCAGCTCCGCGTCATGTCGGCGCATCCAGCTGGACAAACGTTCGCGATCGGTCTGGCTTGCGTCGCCGTCTGGTCCGAAGTACGTGCGCAAACGACTGTCGAACAGCAAGATGTCGGCCGGCAGTTTCTCCAGGGCCTGGTCGAGCGGCATGCCTTCGTCGGCTAGCAGCAGCGGCACCAGAAACGAGCGATACGGCTGGTGCTCGAAGCCGAACCAGTAGGTATGCAGGCCCAGAATGCGCGCATCTTGCGGGACGAATTGCCTCATGCTCTGCGCAAAAACGGTGTACGGCGGAGTCTCGGCGGCGGCGCGCTCGAAGGCCGCCAGTTGAATGCCGCCCTCGAGGCAGACCGCGATCACCACGACAGACACCACTGACCGAGCAATCCCCCGGCGCGTTTTCCAGCACAGCACGACCAGCCAGCCGAGTGCGATGGATTGGATCGGCAGCTCCAGCAACGCGTAGTTCACCAGTTTCAGATGGATGAACACCGCGAACAGCAGCGGCAGCAGGATTCCAGGCACGACGATCGCCCGAGCCGATCTGTCGGCGCGACGGATCGCCCGACACGCCAGCATGGCGAGTGCGACCGGGACTCCGATAAAGGCGACCCACACGCCAATCCGCAGTGCAACGGCTGGCCCGAGCGGACCAAGTCCGGGTCCGTAGCGGTGGTATTCCTGCACCAGATTGTCGAGATACCAGGCGGGATTCAGAAGCTCGAACCGATTGGCGTAACCCGCCGTCTGGCCACGCCAATCGGCAACATCGGCTGCTACGTACGCCGCGTACGGCAGCCACGGCAGGATCGCGCCGATCAACAGCCACGCTACACGACGCGCGCCGCAGCGAACGCAGCCAGCGTCCCACAGGGTCAGAATGGCGAGCGCGACGAGCCAGAAGAGTCCGTACAGGTGCGCGAGACCGCTCAGGCCAGCCAGGACGCCGCTTGCGATCAACAAAGGCGGATGACTGTCGCGGCGTGCGCGCAAGTACATGAGAAGGCTCGTCACTCCGACCAGCGCCGCCAGCGGGTCGTAGCGCGCGATCCGTGAAAAGTCGATCAGCGGAATGCCTGTCCATTGGATGTACGTCAGCCCGGTCCAGCGCAGAAACGTCAGAACAACGCACGCCAGCGCTCCCACCCACGCGCCGAAAAGCGACTGCCCGACGAGAAACGTCACGAGCAAGATCAATGCACCTTCGACGACTGTCTCCAGTCGCGCCTGGACCAGACCCACCCCCAGTACCCGAAAGTCGACCGACAACAGCAGTGGGTGCAAGGGCATGAATCCGTAGTAGCGGTCCTGCATGTCGTGGAAGCCCGCGAACAGGTCGGAGCCGAACACGCCGCTGGTCATCAGCCTGTATGCGGTGGAAGCCTGCCACGGTTCGTCCTCGTACACGGGCGGCGCCGAGTCCAGGTGCCGCAACGAGATGAACAGAAACGTGCCGATGCACAGTGCCGCGACGAGCCGCGGCACCGCATCCGTGCGCAGCACCAGGTCGAACCGGCCACGCATCAGCAGAGCGAGGCGCTAGGCAGACCCACGCTCCGCGCCCGCCGTGCGTGGCGGACTCATCAGCGTCACACCACCGTCGACACACAGGAGCTGACCGGTGATCCAGCGCGCTTCCGGACTCGCCAGAAAGACCGCGGCCCAACCGATGTCCCAGCCGGTGCCTTCGGTCCCGAGCGGAGATGCCTTTGCCCGCATCGCGCGTTGTTCCGGAGTCATACCGCCGGACTGGACCATCGGCGTGTAAACCGGCCCCGGCAGGATGCAGTTGACGCGGATGCCCTGCGCCGCGTGGTCGATCGCCATCGCGATGGTCAGCGCATTCACGGCGCCTTTTGAGGTGGTGTACGCCGTCAGTCCGCGCGGCCGAATCGACGAGATGGA
>JAFAPL010001130.1 GCA_019247135.1 Chloroflexota bacterium
ACTCTGGGACACCCGCACTGGACAGTTGATGGCGGCACTCCAGGGTCCCCCCGGCGGAGTTTGGGGCGTGGCGCTGTCTGCCGACGGGGCGCGGGTGGCCAGCAGCGACACTGTCGGCGGGACGCTGTGCGTCTGGGACACCAGGACCGAGCAGCCGCTGGCCATCCTGCATGGCCACACCGCCGGAGCCTGGGGCGTCGCCTTGTCCGCCGACGGCCGGCTCGTGGCGAGCGGTAGCGCGGATGCTACGGTGCGCTTGTGGGACGCTAGTACCGGAGAGTCGCTTGCGATCTTCCACGGTCATGCCGGGGGAGTCCGCAGCGTCGCACTGTCGGCCGATGGCGAGCTCATCGCCAGTGGCAGTGAGGATGGCACTGTTCGCATCTGGCACGCACGAACGGGTGAGGCAGTCGCGATCCTGGCGGCCCACGCCAGCGGAGCGTGGGGCGTGGCGCTGTCGGCGGACGGCCACCTGCTGGCCAGCGGCGGCACCGACGCGGCGGTGCGGCTGTGGGACCCGTACTCGGGCCAGGTGCTGAGGACATTACAGGCCGGCACAGTCGGCGTTGTTGCGGTTGCGCTGTCGGCCGACGGCGCACTGCTCGCGACTGCCAGTGAGGATGCCACCGTACGGCTCTTGGAGTCCGCGACCGGGCGCGTGCTGGGCACCTTGCAGGGGCACGCAGGTGCCCTGTGGAGCGTAGCGCTCTGCGCGGATGGGCGCCTGCTGGCCAGCGGCGGAGGGGATGCGCTGGTGCGACTCTGGGACACCACAACTGGGCGACGCCTGGCAACCTTGAAGGGTCACACGAGTGGGGTACGCCACGTGGCCCTATCAGGCGACGGCCGCCTTGTGGCCAGCGGTGGTTGGGACGGGAGGCTACGGCTATGGGAAGCCCCCATCACTGAGGGTGATGCGGTTGAGTGCTGGGCCGGACCAGAGGCAAGCTTGGACTCCGCTCGCGCGGCCCAGGGTCGGGAGCCGCGGCTGCTGACGCTCGAAGAGCATGCTGGGGAAGGAGTGGCCTTGTCGGCCGACGGACACCTGCTGGCCAGCACCTGGCGCGTGGATGGACAAGTGCGACTTTGGGAAATCCCGAATGGGCGCCTGCTGATGACGCTGCAGGCCCATGAGGGCGCGGTATGGCACGCGGCCCTCTCAGCCGATGGGCACCTGCTGGCAACGGGCGGTGCGGACGGTACGGTGCGGCTCTGGGAACTCCCCAGCGCCCGCCCGGTGGCCACGCTCCAGGCGCATCCAAGTGGGATCTCGGGTGTCGCGCTTTCGAGCGACGGGCGGTTGGTGGCATGCACCAATTCGGACGGCACCGTACGGCTGTGGTCCACCGGGCTGAATAAGCCCGCCAGTCTCGAAGACCACGCGGCGCCACGGCAACCGTCAGAACGTGCCCGGTCTGCGCCTTCGCATGAGGCGCGACTGCTGGCAGTTCTTAAAGGAAACACCAGCTCGGTTCTCAGTGTCGCGCTCTCTGCCGACGGGCGTCACCTTGCCAGTGCGACCGGCGACGGAACCGTTTGGCTGTGGGTCGCCCCCGTTATTGAGGGAGACGTTGCGGAGCGTTGGGCGGGCGCCCACATGCACAGTGGAGGCGCCGCGCAGCCTGCATACTCGATAGAGCCCGCGGCAACAATGCGGGGCCACACCGCAGCGGTCTGGCGAGTTGTGCTGTCCGCGGATGGACAATTGGTGGCGAGCGGGAGCTGGGACGGAACAATGCGACTGTGGGATTCGAGCACCGGTAGCTGTCTGCGGGTCCTACGGCCGGAGCGCCGCTACGAACGGCTGGACATCACCGGACTGACGGGCATCAGCGATGCCCAGCAAGTGGCGCTACTCGCGCTGGGCGCGCGGGCGAACACGGAGTGACTCGCCACCCGTACTGATGAAAGCCTCGTCGGGATCGCGGCGGGGTTGATCGGGCCCTCCAGCCGACTTACCGGGTGCGAGTCGCCGCTCGACGAATGGGCGCGGCTCTTGTTC
>JAFAPL010000473.1 GCA_019247135.1 Chloroflexota bacterium
GATACAGATCATCAACCAGGCAATAGACTGTTACGAGGAAGGTGTCCACATCGGTGGCCACCGGGGGTTTTGGACTACACGCCCTCCCGGTAGTACGCCATGCGGGCACCTTCCCGGTAGTCCCCTATTTCTGCATCACGCGTCTGGGACAGGGAGGGGGCCGGGGGGTGGGTCGACCCCCCAGCTATGCGGCCTCGAACGCGAACGTCAGATCCGTCCCCGGCAGTTCCTCAGGCCGACACACCCAGTGCTGCGAACCCGTGCAGTACTGCCCAAAAAACCGACTCGTGCGCGCCGCCCCAGCCAGGTCCGGCGGCAGGTCCCGACCCCGCATGATCGCCTTGAAGTAGTCCGCCAGCAACAACCCCTCCGTCAGCCCGGTGGTCGCGTCAAAGTGCATGATCCCGCGCTGGAAGCGCTGGTACACGAACTTCGAATTGGCCGGGTCGCGTCGCGGACGCGAGATCGGCGCGCCCCAGACCTCCAGGTTCGAGAGCGGCCCGTCTTGAATCGTTCCGAAGAACGTCTTCCCGAACGACACCGCGTCACCTTCGAAGCTGTCCGGCGCGGTGGCGTGCACGAAGTCGATGATCGCCGCACCGTACGTCGCTGAGCCAACCACCGGGGTCTCCGCTTTGACCGCCGGATCGGGTGGGGGCAGCGCGCTGCCGTTGACGTGGTCATACGGGAACACGTCGGGGTCCAGGACATTCATCAGGCCGGCGCCGCGCCCGGCACAGTCCTGGGCTATCTGCCGCTGAAAGACCTGCACCTGGCAGCCGAGCAACAGAAAGGTCCGCGAGACGGGATAGCCAAAGACCGCGACCTGTCCCCGCGCGCGGAAGTAGGACCAGATGTTGTCGTTGTCGATGCGATAGCCGGTCTGGGCGAAGTAGCGCTCGTCGTGCGCCAGAGCTGGCGCCTGAGCCGGGGTCGGGACGTCCGGATCGGGCTTCTTGAGGATCTTGCGGTCGGCCGGCGCGAGCGGTGGTGGAGATGGTGCGTCGACCCACGATAACGTGACATCGACCCAATCCGCGTGTGGCAGGCCGAGGTCGGCGTAGACGCCGTCGCTCAGGTCGATCATCGACGGGAACGTCACGAACCGATTGGTCGCGTCGCGGCCACCGTTGTAGCCGTTCTCGTAGGCTGCCCAGACCTCCGGAACCCAACGTGGCAGGTCCGGGAAACGCCCGCGCGCCGAGCCTGATTCCCACCACGCGTCCTCGCGATTCCATGGGCCGACGTCCAGAACCGGAGCCGTGAGGCTCTTGCCGTTGTAGGTGATCACGACCGACTTGCCGATCGCGGAGCGCGATGGCAGCGCGACGAAGTGGTCGTTCTGACCGATGACATGGCCGGCTGCAGTGGTACGGCCGACGAGCCCCTCGCGCGTCGCCCACAGACGAACAGTGGGTGCTGAAGCGGTGGCGCCGATCCCGGGCGGGAGCGGCGCGGCGATGATCAGGAGCAGCAAAAGTGGCAGCCGTAACAGGCGCACTGAGCCGAACATAGCGCACGCCGCGCCTCCGGGCGGGCCGCCCAATCTCACGATGCCGCTACGCTCGCGCGCTCAGCGACGGTGCTAGCCTCTGGGCGGGAACGCATGAGCCGCATCGTTGCACTGCTGTTGCTCTCGTTCTGTGTGGCGTGCAGCGCCGTCCAGCCGCAGCCGACGCCAACCGCGGAACCACCACCGCCCCCGGCGACGGCAACCCCGCGGCCGGTCGCGCCCGAGGACGTGGCCACTGCGTTCCTGAACGGATGGCAGCAAGGCAGCTATGACGCCATGTACGACCTGCTGTCTGCCGATGCCCAGTTGCAAACGACGCACGACGTCTTCGTGCGGCGGTACAGCAACATCCATTCGGGCATAGGCGAGACGAAGCTGGTGGCGCAGGCCACCGGGCCATCGCAGCCGTCCGCGACAGGCGTCGGCGTCGACGTCCCGTTCACGGTTACGCGCACACTGACGCTGTTCGGAGACGTTTCCGAGAACAACACGCTCCCGTTAGTGCAGGACGAGGGCGCTTGGAAGGTCGACTGGTCGCCATCCCTCATCTTCAGTGGACTTTCGGCCGTCAACACCGTGCGCGTCACCTCCGACGATGCAAAGCGCGGTCGCGTGCTCGACCGGTCGGGGACGCCGTTCGCGGACAACGGCGCGATCGTGTCCATCGGCGTTGTGCCAGCCAACATCAAGGACGATCAAGCGCTGTTGAGCGGCCTCTCGGACGCCCTCGGGATCCCCGCGGACCAGATCAAGCAGCGCTACCAGGGAGGCCAGCCGACGTGGTTCATGCCCATTGCGGATCGACCAGAGTCGGATCGACCGGACCTCGAGCAGAAGATTGGCTCGATTGCGGGGGTTGCGCTGCAGGACACGCCCGCGCGCGTCTATCCGCTCGGAGACGTGGTGGCGCACGTGATCGGCTATGTCACCCACCCGACTGCCGATGAGCTGCGGCAGCTCAGCGCGCAGGGATATGAGGAATCCGACTGGGTCGGCCGCACCGGGATCGAAGCGACGGCCGAGGCGCAGCTCGCGGGTTCGAAAGGCGGCGCCATCCAGATCGTGGACCAGGCGGGACGGGTCCAGCGCACAGTTGTCCAGAAAGCCGCGGTCGACGGGCAGGACGTCAAGCTGACGCTCGACAGTCGCATCCAGACCGAGGCTGTTTCGGCTCTGGGCGACAAGACCGGCAGCGTCGTGGTCATGGATCCGCGAGACAACTCCGTGCTCGCCCTGGTCAGCCGACCCAGTTTCGATCCGAACCAGTTCGTCGTGGGCCTCTCAGATCAACAGTGGCAGGACCTCAACGGTGATGCGCACCCGCTGCAGCTGCGCGCCACGGAGTCGGCCTATCCCACGGGCTCGATTTTCAAAGTGGTCACCATGGCGGCGGGGCTGGAGCAAGGTGTGACCACGCCGACCGAGACGTTCGATTGTGGGTCGGACTGGACCGGTCTGCCCGGCGTAACCCTGCACAATTGGCAGGCGCAGGGCAAGCTCGACTTGCGCGAGGCGCTGACCGAGTCGTGCAACCCCGCGTTCTATGAGCTCGGACTGCGACTGGACCACGCGGACCCGAACGTGCTGCCGACCTTTGCGCGGACGTTTGGACTCGGCGCGCCAACACGCATCGGGGGCGTGCACGAGGTTGCTGGCACGGTGCCTGACCCCGCCTGGAAACAGCAGCAGGTCGGCGAGGCGTGGACGTCGGGCGACAGTGTGAACCTGGCTATCGGCCAGGGCTACCTCCTCGCGACGCCGTTGCAGATGGCGAACGCCTATGCGGCGCTCGCGCGGGGCGGATCGTTGATGGCGCCGTCCATTGTGTCGCCCACCGCGGTGCAGTCAATCGGGGTGCTGAAGCTGTCCGACACAACGCACGCAGCCATCCTCGCAGGCATGCAGCGTGTCACCAGCACGCCGGCCGGCACGGCGTATTACGCATTCAAGGACGAGAAGCTCCCGATCGCGGCGAAGACCGGCTCAGCCGAAAACGAAAATCCCGACGCGCACGCCTGGTTCGTCGGCTTCACCCCGCCGCAGAAACCGACACTTCTCGTGCTGGTCATGGTCGAGGGCGGGCAGCATGGCGGTACCGTAGCCGCGCCCGTCGCGCGCGATTTGATCGACTTCGCGAGCAGTCTCGACCGCTAGTTGACGGGCAGCACCGTGAACGCCAGTAACGCAACGGTGAGGAGCACCATGACACCCGTTGTGGCGTACGACAGCACATTGAACCAGCGGCCGTTCGTATACCGACCCATCAGCAGGCGATCGTTGACGAGCCGCAACACGAACACGAGGACGATTGGCAACAAGAGTCCATTCAGAAATTGCGTTGCGACGATCACCTGAATCAGTGGCAAGCCTGGAATCAACACGAAGAGCGCGGCGATCACGATCAGCGCGGTGTACAGACCGTTGAAAATCGGCGCCTGGCTCCACGACCGCGAGACACCACGCTCCCACCCGAACGCGCCGCACACGGCATAGGCGGTGCTCAGCGGCAGCACGCTCGCCGCGAGCATGCTCGCTCCGAACAGGCCGAGACCGAACAGCACACGCGCGTACGGCCCCGCGAGCGGCTCGAGTGCCCGCGCAGCGTCGTCGGCGGTGTCAACCGTGACCTGTTCGATGTGGAGCGTCGCCGCGGTCGAGACGATGATGAAGAGCGCGATCACGGTGGTGAGGATTGAGCCCACGATCACGTCGGTACGCTCCGACGGATACTGGTCGACCCGAAGGCCTTTATCAGACAGCGACGACTGCAGGTAGAACAGCATGTACGGGGTGATCGTGGTGCCGACGACCGCGACGAACGTGCTCAGATAGCCGGACTCGAGCGTGAACGACGGCGTGACCAGTGAGACCGCCACGTCGCCCCACACCGGGCGTGCCAGCAGTGCCGCACCGATGTACGTCAGCAGCGCGGTGGACATCACGATGAAGATTTTTTCCGCGACCGTGTACGAGGCGCGCACCACGATCAGCCACACGACGACCGCCATCACGGGCACGAAGAACAGACGAGGAATGTTGAACAGCTCACCAGCCGCCGCGATGCCCGCAAACTCGGCCATGGTGACTGTTCCATTGGCAAGCAGTAGCACGAGCATGGCGAAGCCGGTCCACTTGACGCCGAACTGCTCGCGGATCAGTTCCGCAAAGCCTTTCCCGGTGACAACACCCATGCGTGCGACCTGGAGTTGCACGACGATCAGGGCCAGCGTGATCGGCCCGATCACCCACAGCAGGTCGTAGCCGTATTGGGCGCCCACCGTGGCGTAGGTAGCTATGCCACCCGCGTCGTCACCCGCCGCGCCAGTGATCAGGCCGGGTCCAAGGATGGCAAGAGCCGCTCCGATGCGTCGCCAGTGCCTCCTCCGCACGCTTCCGCCCGGAGTACCCGATCAACTGTGCGCGTAGACCCGGGGCAGCCGATTCTTCCAGTCTTCGGGCAGGACGACATCCATCGCGTCGTCGACGGTCACGATGCCCTTCAAACGGCCGAGATCGTCGACGATAGGCAGCGCCAACAGGTTGTATTTGGCGATGATCCGCGCCACCTCGTCCTTGCTGTCGTCCACCCGGCCGCGGATCAGCTCGCGGTGCATGACACGCCCGATCGGCGTGGCAGGCTCCGCCACGATCAGCTCGCGCAGTGAGAGAGCCCCCAGGAGGCGTTCGCCAGTGTCGACCACGTACACGTAGTAGACGTTGTCCATCTCGGCGGCCTGAGTACGGACGAGCCCGATAGCCTGTTCCGCGGTGACCGTCGGCGGGACGGTGACGACGTCGTTCGTCATCAGCCCGCCGGCCGTGTCGTCCTCGTAGCTGAGCAGCTCGCGTACGTCCTCTGCCTCCTCCGAGTCCATGCGGCTCAGGAGGTCCTGGGCCTGTTCAGGTTCCAGGTCGCCCAGGATGTCCGCCGCGTCGTCGGGCTCCATCTCTTCGAGAATGTCAGCCGCGCGCTCCGGCTCCATGCCGCGGATGAGCTGCACCTGCAGCTCCGGATTGACCTCCTGCAGCGTGTCGGCGGCGTCTTCGTCGTCGAGCGACTCGAGGACGTTGTGCTGACTCGGTTGATCGAGCTGGGAGATAATTTGCGCGATATCAGACGGGTGCAGCCTCGCCAGGTCCTCGTGCGAGACCTTGAGCTTTACACCCGAATCGCCAGAGTCGACTGGCTCCACCGCCTCCCAGGCGATGGACCTGGGCGTGAGCTTGAGCCCGAAGGCTTTGAGCAGCGCGCCGGCGCCCATCCGCCTCAGCAAGGCAGCGGTCGAGACGTCGACCCCGACCAGTCGGTAGCCGCCGTCCAGCTCCGCAAGCTGGAGATCATTGACACGGACGACGCGGATGCCGTTGACGTCGATGATCTGGTGATCGAGGACCTGGTTCTTGAGGAACAGCTCGTGGGCCGGCGGCTGAAAGCTGGGTGCCTCGTCGAGATCGGTTGACAGGGTCAGCGTCCTGTCGTCTTTGATTCTCAACGCGGACCACGGAATCGTCCGCGGTTCACCTCTGGCGGGTTTCAGGGAGACCGCTTCGAGGGCTGGATAATCCGCATCGGCGGGTACCAGCAAATCGGCAATCTTGCCGACCACACGACCTTCGGGGTCGCGGACCGACGCGCCGATCAGCTCGCTGACATACTGCATTGGCGGCCTCCCTGCACGAGAGATGAAACGGGCGCTCCCGTCGCACGCGGAGCACCCGTCCTGGCCGATCCGTAGTCAGCGAAACGACGGGTCGACTAGGCGAGGCCCTCGACGGCGGCGAGCACCGCGGGTTGGATATGAATGCGCCGCGCGGCGGCTCTGGTACTTGGAGGTTCGGAGAACATGCGGTGGCGCGGAATGCGCCAGAACAGAGTGTAGTTGGTCAGGTCCAGTTCTGCACGCTCGACGCTTGGCGCTTGGCGCTTGGCGCTTGACGCTCTGCCTGGTGAACGGCACCATGGCGTACAGAAAGGAGGAGGAGCCGTGCCTGATAAGGGACCCGGCAGCAAGGGTGGCACCAAGAAGCCCAAGGGCGGCAAGGCCACCGCAAAGGCTGGAAAGAAATAGGGGAATTCAAAAGGGGGCGGAGCCCCCTTTTTTCATCCACCTTTACGGGACGATGGCGGCGCGCGTCGCCCGGCCCTGGTCGGCTTCGACGAAGGCCTCGTTGATCTGTTCGAGCGGAAACGTGCGACTGACGACCCGGTGCCACGGGTACTTGTCACGCGTGCGAGTCAGAAAGTCCAGCGCCTGCTGGAGATGCTGGGCCTCGTAATAGATCATCCCCAGGACCGAGCGGTTGCCGAAGACCAGGCTTGATGGATCGAGCTCATAGGTCAAGCCAGGATTAATGTTGCCGATCTCGAGATAGCGCCCCGTCCGGCCCAGCATGCGCAGACCTTCGTCGACCACACGTGGATGTCCGACCAGCTCCGCCACGATGTCCGCGCCCCAGCCCCCGGTCAGCTCGAGCACCCGCGCCACCCGCTGGTCGGCTTCGGGCAGCTCGCGGATATCGATCAGCTCGTCTGCGCCGAAACTGCGTGCCAGGTCCAGACGGTCCGGCAGGCTGTCGATCACGATCACACGACCCGCGCCCATGTCCCTGGCGACGGCGGTAGCGTAGATGCCGAGTCCGCCGGCACCCTGAATCACGACGTTCTCGCCCAGTCGTAGCCCTGCGACCTGCATCCCGCCCACGACCTGCGACAAGGCGCAATTGACGCCCGCCACCGTCGTGTCGCCCACTTCGTCAGGGACTTTGAACACGGCCGCGCCAGGGCGCAGGTAGTAGTAGTCCCCGAAAGCGCCGTAGAAGTGCGGCGGCTCGTCGCACGAGCTGAGCAGGTACGCACGCGCGTAGGGACACGCGCGGGTGATGCCCTTCAGGCAGGCACGGCATGCTCCGCACGGGTAGAAGTAGCGAAAGACGACCCGGTCGCCCTCCTGGAGTGGCTGCCCGCCGGTGTCACGCGTGATGCCTTCGCCGAGCCTGAAAA
The DNA here is from genome assembly GCA_019247135.1 of Chloroflexota bacterium. Next base: position 7,515 of record JAFAPL010000473.1, read on the forward strand.
TGGTCCCCGTCATCTCGTGTCCGAGGATCTGGGGGTACGGGCGGCCAAAGCGGGCGACGTCGAACTCGCCTCGCCACTGGTGAAGGTCCGACCCGCAAACGTTGGCGACCGTCATCTTCAAGACCATGGCGCCCGGCTCCGGCTCGCCAACTTCGTATTCCTTGATGCGCATCGGCGTGCCCGAGCCGTAGAACGCCGCCACGCGCCCCGTCACCATGCCGCTCAGGGTAGTCCGAGCACGCCCAAAACGAAACTCGTCGCCTGCCCCGCGCAGGGTTCAATACTGACGTGCTGACGCCACTCAAGCTGGTCCGTCGCGGCCTGGTGACGTGGATCATCGAGGCCGCGGCGCTGTGGGCGCTGCACGTTTTGTTGCCAGGCGTGCACATCCGCAACCTCCAGGTGGACGCGATGGCGGTGCTGCTCATCGGCGCGTTGAACGCCCTGGTCCGACCGATCGTGCTGCTGTTCGCGGAGAACCTCGGTCTCGTGGTGTTCCTGATGCTCACGTTGGTCCTCAACGCGGTGATGGTCAGTCTGGTCGCCTGGGCGTTGCCGGGATTCTATGTGGACTCCGCATGGACCGCGTTCGTGCTCGCCTTCGGACTCGCAGTCCTGAACACGCTCGTGAGCGGCCTGTTGGGCATCAACGACGACGACTCGTTTTATCGCAACGTCACCCGCTGGCTCGAACGTCGGCGTGCTCCTCAGACCGGGATCGATGAACCCGGGACGATCTTCATCCAGGTGGACGGCCTGGCGGAGCGGATCTTTCGCCAGGCTCTCGCTGACGGCAATCTGCCAACCCTCCAGGCATGGCTCGCTCGCGGTACCCACCGGCTGACCGGTTGGCAGTGCGACGTTCCCTCCATGACCAGCAGCGGGCAGTCCGGCATCCTGTACGGCAACAACGCCAACATCCCCGCGTTCCGCTGGTACGAGAAGGAGCAGCACCGATTGCTCGTGTCAAATCGGCCATGGGACGCGCGAACGATCGAGGACCGCCAGTCCACCGACCACGCATTGCTGCGTGATCACGGTTCAAGTGTCGGCAACATCTTTGCGGGTGGAGCGGAGCACTGCGTCGTCACGATGAGTCGCTTGACGACGGACACCGGTCGATTCGTTGGACGTGCTCAGGACCTGTACGACTACTTCGTCAGTCCGTACAACCTGTACCGCGCGATCGGCGCCATGATCTGGGAGGTCGTCGTCGAGATCTACGAGGCCTGGCGGCAACGCCTGCGCAAAGACGAGCCGCGTGTCTCCCGCGGCGGCGTATACCCGCTCGTGCGAGCGGTCTCGACCATTCTCTTACGCGACATCACCACGTGGATGCTCGTTGCGGACATGTTCGGCGGCCGCCGTGTGATGTACGCGGATTACCTTGGCTATGACGAAGTAGCCCACCACTCCGGCCCATGGAGTCCGGACGCCCGTCGGGTCTTGAAGAAGATGGAAGGACAGTTTCGTCAGTTGGAGCACGCCGCCCGGCGTGCTCCGCGACCGTACCAGTTCGTGGTGCTTTCGGACCACGGCCAGAGCACCGGTGCGACGTTCAGGCGACGTTACGGGCTCACGCTGGACCAACTGGTGCATCAATTGATGGGCGAGCAGCCCAACGTGCGCCTGGCGAGCGGTCGCGGCGAAGGGCTGTGGCAAATACGCGCACTGCTGGCCGAAGCCGGGCACGTCGGTGGACTGGTTGCGCGTGGAGCGCGCCTGGTGGGTGGAGCCGGCATCATTCCGCGCCCGGCGGCAGATGAGGACGCCGAAGTCGTAGTCTGCGCCTCCGGCAATCTGGCCCTGGTGTATTTCGCGCAACGAGCGGGTCGGCTGACGCTGGAGGACATCGAATTGTCTTTTCCAGGCTTGATTGCAGGACTGGTGCAGCACCCCGGTATCGGTTTTCTCATGCTTGACTCCGAGGCCGAGGGCCCAGTCGTGCTGAGCAAACACGGCCGCTGCGACCTGAAAAGCGGCAGATGCGAAAACGGCGACCCCTTGCGGGGACTGGATCCGCACACAGCGACGTTGCTGCAGCGACTCGCGTCGTATCCCAACGTGGGTGACATCGTCGTCAATAGCGTGTGGGACCTCCGCACGGGCGAAGTGGCGGCGTTCGAGGAACTGGTCGGCTGTCATGGAGGTGCGGGCGGACTCCAGACGCACCCATTTCTGCTCTACCCAGCCGAATGGGGCGACCCACCGGTACCGCTATGCGGAGCTGAGAGCGTGCACGCTTTCTTACGGCAACACGTCTCGGCCTCAGCTGGAGAGAGCGAAACGCGCCAGGACGGGCAAATGGTCTGAGCCCGCGTCGCCGCCGATCCAGGCGGCCTCAGCCCGTAACCCCGTCGTGTACCAGATGTAATCCACCCGAGCGACCGGTACCAGAGGTAATCCGTGCAGACCGTGCTTCACCCGCGCGTGTCCCACGCGTAACGGCAGCGTCCACCCACGTCCGACGCCGGCGACCGCGAAGGCGTCCTGCAGGCCCGCCGCCGCGAATTTCGCGTACACCGGATTCCGGCCAGTCATGTTGAAGTCGCCGAGCAAGATCGACGGAGGCCGTTCCAGCGCATGCTCGAGCAGCCGGTCGAGCTGCGCGAGTGCTTCGAGGTCAAAGCGGATGCGTCCGCGGCGCACCCGCGGGGGCGGCGGATGGGCGATGAAGACGCCCAGCGTCGTTCCGTGGACGTCGATGGAGGCACCGAGATCGGGTCGGCCTGGATACAACAGCAAGGGCTGGTGCTGGCGCAGTGGAAGTCGGCTGAGCAGTCCTTTTCCACTGAATCCTTCTGGAACGAGCACCTGGTGCGGGTACAGCTCACGCAGCTCGGTACCGATCGCGTGCGCCTGCGCGAGAGCAAGCTCCTGGAGCCCGACGATGTCGGCGTCGGCACGCCGCAGCACGTCGACGAGGACGTCCGGGTCGGCGAGGCCGTTGCCGACGTTGAAGGTCATCACCGTCAGGTTCATCAGGGCCAGCAGCCAGTAAACAACGTCCAGATTGTTCAACCTGGCTCATGCAAAGCGGCGGCCCGCGTGAATACGTCTGTAAGCAATCGTTAGCGTGACAGCGCGGCTCTGGTCACCGAGTCGACTACCTCGATCAGCTCTTCGATCTCGAATGGCTTCGGCAGCAGCCCGAGATGCTGGTCCGGACCCTTCAACTCGGCGAGTCGTCCAAGCGCCTCTGCCACATAGGCCGTGCAGACAATGACTGGCGTGCGCACAAACGCCGGGTCAGCCCGCAAGGCGGCCAGAATTTCCCAGCCCGAGACCTCGGGCATGACCACGTCGAGCATGATCACGTCCGGCGGGTCCTCTTGCGCCATGCCCACGGCGTAGCGCGATTCGAGGCACGTCCGCACGACGTATCCTTCGCTCTCCAGACAGCGGCGGACGACGTCGAGTAGCGCAGGCGTGTCGTCCACGACCAGGATGCGGGTGGTCACCTTCCCAAGTCGCTGGTGCTGCAAGTCCCTTGCCAACGGGCCGCCCGCGTACGGCACGGGGTGTGCATTAGAGAAGGCTTGGAGCAGAGACGCCGACTATGGAACTTCCTCTCATCTTTTCCCTGTTCGGCGCACTGGTTCTGACCCTGATCGTGCCCGCTATCCGCGGCATGTTCCACTGACCAGCTGGCGCCCTGGCCCGCTGCACCGGGCCGTTCTCTTTTTTCGGGCTGTGGCTGCGCGCCTGCGCTAGCATCCGACAACGTGCCGTTTCGTCCCTTCTGTCTGGCTGTCCTGCTATTTGCGAGCGTTAGTCTTCCCTGCCAGGCCCAGCAAGAGATGTCAGCAGGGTGCGACACGTCTTCGACCGGCCCCTATGCTGAGTTCGAGATCGACGGCCAGCCGCGAATCGATCCGTTGGAGGTCGCTCGAACCGAGCAACAGCACGAAGTTGGCTTGATGTACCGAGAGTCCCTACCGTCCAACGGCGGCATGGTCTTCGTGTACCAGCGTCAGGCAACTGAAGGCTATTGGATGCACAATACCTTGCTGCCTCTGTCGATCGCGTGGATCGATCAGAACGGAACGATCGTTGACATTCAAGACATGCAGCCGCAGACCGACGACGTCCACTTCCCCGCCGCGCCGTACTGGTATGCCCTAGAGGTCAACCAGGGTTGGTTCGTCGAGCACGGCGTTGGCGTTGGACAGCAAGTGGTCTTCTGTCTCGGCAACTGATCTCAGCGCGCGCCTGAGCGCCTGCAAAACTTCGCGCGGCGAGCTGCCCACCTGAATGTACGCGTCTGCACCGGCCTGTCTGGCGGCAAAATCGTCACCTCGCAGCCCCAGCGCAACAACCGCCTTCGCGAGCCGTTCGCGCTGGATCGACTGGATGAGCCACCAACCGCAGCAGTCTGAAATCTCCTGTTCAATCAGCGCCAGCTCCGGTCGGAGCCGATGCGCCATCGCGAGTGCCTGTTCGTCTGTGTCGGCCTCGCCAACGATCTCGAACCCGTCATGCGCGCCGAGCATCGCAACTAGTGCTTCGCGCACAGCTGCGGACTGGACTGCGACCAGTACTCGTGTTGCCTGCCGTGGCAGAGTTCGTGACGCGCCGGCGAGCCCGTCGCCTCCCGGTGTCACTCGGGAATTCTGCCGCCGTTCCCCACGCCACAGACCGTTCGCGGGCACACACCGGGCACGGTACCTTTGGACGGTCTTTACTGTGGGGCGTTCCCGCGCAAGTCGGCCGACAATCGCGCGCTACGGCAGCCCTTAGAATTCGGGCGCGACGTGCCGACACTCGTGTCCGACGACCTGGAGATCCTGCGAGACGAAAACCGTCGCTTGCGAGCGCTGGTCGAGTTCGGGCGTCATGTCACCGCCGAACGCGACCTGGTGACACAGGTGCGGATGCTTTGCCGTGAGCTGCAGCCGACAACCGGCTGCGCGGCGGCAGCAGTGGTTGTGTACAAGGCGGATGGAAACGCGGAAGCTGTCGAGACCGTGGGCTTCGACGAGGGCCACGCGGATCCGATCGCGCGCGCACTGCACTTCCTCGACCTGCGGTTCGCCTTCGAGTCCAGGTCGGACGATCGCGCCGTCAGAATGGATGTGGCAACAGACGCCAGGCTGGATGTCTTGCGCGAGCCCTTGCTCGCGGCAGACCTCAAGCGGGCCGTTGTCGTACCGCTCGCGGTGGGCGACGAGCGTCTGGGGGCCGTCCTCACGTTCGACGATGGGACGAATCGGGACTTCGACTGTTTGACGCCGTTGGCGGACGCGGCCGCGATGGCGATTCAGAACGCGCGCATGTACGCCGCGGGGCACCGTGAGCTGCGTCAGCGCGAGGCCTTGCGCGCAGTCATCGCGTCGATCTCATCCGAGCTCGACCTGGATAGCCTGCTCGCGCGTGTGGTGGCCGGAGCGGTCCAGCTGTGTGATGCGCAACACGGGATCATCAGCTTCGTCGAGTCGGACGGGAACGCGCGTGTACGGGCAGTCCACAATCTGCCGCCAAGCATGTGTGGTCGGTCAATTCCGCGCGGCGACGGGCTCACCGGCCTGGTTCTCGCGCGTGGTGGTCCAGCCGTCGTCGATCAGTACGCGGATGTGCCGCGGCCGCTCCAGACGGACATGTGCCTCGGCGCGGCCATTGGTGTCCCGATCTGGTGGCAGGATCAGATACTCGGTGTTTTCGGTATTTTCGCAGCGCGCGACGGGCAGCGGTTCGACGTCGTCGATCGGCAGGCGATGGAAATGCTGGCCAACCACGTGGCGATCGCCATCGAAAACGCACGCCTCTACGGGGAGGTGCGTTGGCGGCTTGCGGAGCTCACGGGGCTGCAGGCCGCGAGCACGGCGCTGGTCGAGGAGTTACAGCCCGAGCGCGCCTTGCGCGTCCTGGCTGAACAAGCGCTGGCTTTATCCGGCGCGGGAACGGTATCGATCGAGCTGCTCCGCGGCGGCAGCCGTGAGCTCGAAGTCCAGGTCGCCGTGGGCGACGATGCGGTTGAGTTGGCCGCCAAGCGGGTCAGTGTCGAAGGGTCATTGCGCGGGGCCGCGGTGCGAACTGGCTTGCCTCAGCTCGGGGGTGGCAGCGACCCGGGTTGGACATCCGATCGCGCGATGATGGTCGTGCCGCTGCGCGCGCGCGGGCGTACGCTCGGCACCCTGTCCGCATACACGCACGACCCCGATGTATTTCGGGCCGGGCAGCTCGAGCTGCTCACGACGTTCGCCAACCAGGCCGCCATCAGCCTGGACAACGCGCGCCTGTACGCCGAGCTGCAGAGTCGCCTGGAGGAAATGGTTGGTCTCCAACGACTGGGCACGTTGCTGTTGGAGGAACACGACTTCGATCGCGTGTTGCAAGCGATCTGCGAACAACTGCAGCGCCTCACGGATGCCGGCGGCGTTGGTCTCGCTTTACTCGAGGACGATCCACGCTTCCTCGAAATGCGCACCGTCGTTGGTCCCTCGGCGGGTGTGTTGCGCGGCATGCGGATTCCGACTGACGCATCGTTCGCCGCCGAAGCCCTGCGCACCAATCGCCCTCAACGCAGCGACGACGCGCAGCATGATCCGCGCGGGTACAAGAAGAGCCTGATCCTCGGCAACACGCGGACGATCCTCTCGGTACCGATGAAGACGCGCCGGCGCAGTGTCGGCGTGCTCAGCGTCTACAACAAACAGGGCCAGGGGGGCTTCACCGATCGCGACGCCGAGCTGGCAACGTTCTTCGCGAATCAGGCTGCTGCCGCCATCGAGAACGCGCGCCTGTACGAGCAGACGCGCGAGTATGCCGTGGTCGAAGAACGCAATCGACTCGCGCGCGAGCTGCACGATTCCGTGACGCAAAGCCTGTTCAGTGTCTCGCTCCTGTCCGAGGCAGCGCTGAGCCTGCTGGATCGTGACGCGGCCAAAGCGCGCGAGCGTCTGGAACGCGCCAACGAGCTGGCGCAGGGCGCCCTCGCCGAAATGCGCGCGTTGATCTTCCAGTTGCGTCCGGTCACGCTTCAGGAGGAGGGGTTGTTGTCGGCGGTCAAGAAGCACCTGGCCGCACTGCATAGTCGGCACGGCAGGCTCGTGGAGCTGCGCGTGACGGGTACGCCACGCCGTCTACCCGCGCCCGTCGAGGACGCCGCGTTCCGCATCGTCCAGGAAAGTCTCAACAACGTGTTCAAGCACGCGAACGCTCAGCGCATCGGGGTAGAGCTGCGGTTCGAGGCGGACATGCTGCGTGTGTGCACGCACGACGATGGTGTGGGCTTCGAGCCGTCGTCACTGCCGAGGCGCGACACTCTGGGCATGTCGAGCATGCGCGAACGTGCCGAATCCGTCGGCGGCCGATTATCGGTCCAGAGCGCACCCGGCCAGGGAGCGCGAATCAGCGCGGAGCTGCCTGTTCAGGATGCCGACTAGCGCCGAGCCGCGCGCAACACGCGTGTTGATCGTGGATGACCATGGCGTCGTTCGCGAAGGCCTGCGCGCTTACCTCGAGCTCGAGGCCGACATCGAGGTCGTCGGTGAAGCGCGGGACGGTGCCGAAGGTGTGCGTCGCGCCCACGAGCTGCAGCCGGACGTGGTGCTCATGGATCTGGTCATGCCGACGATGGACGGCGTCGACGCGACCAGTCGTATCAAGCAGGAGCGGCCCGAGACGCACGTGATTGTGCTGACCTCGTTTCTGGACGACGAGCGGGTCGTGCCGGCCATCAAAGCAGGCGCGACCAGCTAT
>JAFAPL010000623.1 GCA_019247135.1 Chloroflexota bacterium
TCCGCCGTTGGGCTGGCCCAGTATTGGGCGGTGAGTCCCGTTTGCGGCGCCGTCATTGCCAGCGCCACCTTCAGCGCAATCACTGCCGCGAACCCGAGCCCGATCAGCGCCCGCCAGCGCGGCACAGCGAGAGCGACTGCCGCGTACACCACGAGCGCCACGCCGAGAATGCCCGCCGCGCCGAGCGGCGCTCCACCAAGCACTTGGCCCGGGCCTCCTGGTACGAGCACCGCCACCAGCCCGAGGCCCAATAGAAGAAGTCGCGATCCGTTGATCAATGCGCCCAAGAAGCGGCCGCATTCTAGCCCGAATCACTCACCCGGGCTGCCAGACTCCTCAACTGAACAATCTGGACGCACCAGCGCCAGCCCGACTGCCAGCGTCCTCAATTCTCGAAGTCAACAGTCTGGCACTCCCAGCGCCAGCCCGCGTCCTCAACTTGCAAGTTGAACAATCTGGACGCACCAGCGCCAGCCCGCCTGCATACCGCACAAGCCAGCCCGACTGCGCCTGCCCTCAGCGTCCTCAACTTGCACCTGCACAAACTGGCACTCCCAGCGCCAGCCCGCCTGCACATCGCACAAGCCAGCCCGCCCGCCGCAGGTGCCGCGCTTATGCGTCCGCCCCCTGCGCCGCCGACGCCGACTCGAGCAACGCATGCAGCTCATCCAGCGTCCGCCTGCACTGCGCGCAGATCAAAAACGGCACGCGCATCCCCGCGGGCCCGTCGATCACGAGCACCGTGGACAGCGGCGCCCTCGGCCGCTGCCCACACAGCTCGCACGCACTGGTCAGCGGGTCCGGCAAGCTCCGCTCGCTTGCCCGCGGCAAGTCGTGGCTATCGAGCGCAACCAGGTACCAGCCCCGCTGAGTCGTCACACCGCAGCGTTCTAGCGCAAGCGGTCGACCACGCGATCGATTAGCCAACCAGCACGGGCGGCCGAGGTCATGGTTTGAGCACCACCTTCAGACACTCGTCCTGCTTGTCGCGGAACATGCGATAGCCGCGCGGCGCATCCTCGAGCGGCATTCGATGCGTCACGACAAAGCTGGGGTCGATCTCGCCGCGCTGGATGCGCTCGAGCAGCGGTCGCATGTAGCGTTGCACGTGCGCCTGACCCGACTTGATAGTGAGTGATCGATTCACCACCGCGCCCATCGGGAACTTGTCGACGAATCCGCCGTACACGCCGATCACCGACACGGTCCCACCACTCCGACACGCCAGGATGGCCTGCCGCAAAGCAAACGGTCGGTCGGTCTCCATGCGCAGCATCTGCTTGCTTCGGTCGTAGCCGTACAACGGGCTATCGGTGTGGGCTTCCATGCCCACTGCATCGATGCAGGCGTCCGGGCCGCGTCCCGCCGTGATCTCCTTGAGCGCCTCCATGACGTCCGTCTCTTCGTAGTTGAGAACGTCGGTCGCGCCGGCTCGCTCGCGAGCGATGTTGAGTCGATACGGGAAGCGGTCGATTGCGATGACTCGCTCGGCGCCCAGCAAGCGGGCGCTGGCGATCGCGAATTGGCCTACGGGCCCGCAACCCCAGACGGCGATGATGTCGCCCCGCTTGATGTCGCACAGGTCGGCGCCCATATACCCGGTCGGGAAGATGTCGGAGAGGAAGAGCGCTTGCTCGTCGGTCAAACCACCGTCCACCTTGATTGGGCCGACGTCGGCGAACGGCACGCGCGCATACTCAGCCTGGCCACCTGGGAACCCGCCCAGCATGTGCGAGTAGCCAAAAATTCCGCACGGTGAATGACCCCACAGCTTCTCGGCCATCCAGGCGTTCGGGTTCGTGTTCTCGCACACGGAGAACAAACCCTGCGCGCACATCGAACACGCGCCACAGGCGATCGGAAACGGCACGACCACCCGATCGCCGACCTTCAGATTGCTGACTCTGTTGCCGACCTCGACGACCTCGCCCATGAACTCGTGGCCCAGGATGTCGCCGCGCTTCATGGTCGGCACGAAGCCGTTGTAAAGGTGTAAGTCGGAGCCGCAAATGGCGGTAGACGAGATCTTGACGATCGCGTCGCGAGCGTTCAGCAGTTGCGGATCAGGAACATCGCGGACCTGGACGTTGGTCTTTCCCATCCAGCATGCGGCCTTCATGAGCGCGCCTCCGACGTCGACTGTGCTTGCGGCTGAGCTGGCCGCTGCATGATGTGGGTCCCCACGATGGTCGCTTCGGAGCGAAGCACCTCGCCAGTCTCGAGAACTTCCTTGAGCTTGCGCAGATCGGCCTGAACCTGCTGACTGGGCTCCTGACCGAACAAGCGCGCGATCGCCGAACCGAGCGCGCCCGCTGGTGGCTCATAGTCTATGTCCAGTCGGGCCTCTGTACCTCTACTGCCCGGGGCCGGGTTGAAGCGAACCGTTCCCGAGTTCGCCACGTCCGCGTCGGCCAGCGATCGCCAGCGGATCAGCTCGTTCGGCCGATCCTCGACGATTTCAGCGTCCCACTCGACCAGTCGACCCGCTGGGCCCTTTGCCGTCCAATGCGAGCGTTGGTCGTCGAGCACCGCCACTGATTCAAGGTGGCTCATGAACGTGGGGAAGTTTCGAAAGTCGCGCCAGAACCGATACACCTCTTGTTGCGACCTGCGGATCGTGATCGCTTTTCTGAGATGACGCGGACCGGACTCGCCGGCCTCCATCGTGCGACGGGCCACCAGGACGTCGGCCGCGGTCACGCCGATTACACTGCCGAGTGCCGCCGATAGCCTGGCACGATCATTTCGGTCGTCCATCACCGCGGCGCCGAGCAGGCCCAGATCCATGGCATCGCCCGCCACTCGTGACCACAGCCATGGCGCCGACTGCTTCCGCGTCAGGACTCCCGCGGCGGCGCCCAGCTCGCGCACGCCTACGAGCCGCATCACCGTCTTGCTGCTCTTACCGTTCTTGAGTCCGATCAGTTTGGTGAGTGCGCCGGGTGCCAGAACCTGGACCGTTCCCAGCCCCAGGCTGAACAAGCCCAGCGCCCGTGGAAGCGTGGTATCTGTGTTTGGCATGGGCCCAGGCGGTGCAGTCAGCGTGCCGCATGCACCAAAGTTTCGAGGCAGCCGTGCGTCATGAGCACCACACGTGTCGAGATCCGCGGTGAAGACTTCTGGATCGATGGCGCGCCGACGTACGCCGGGCGGTCCTGGCGCGGCCACCGCATCGAAGGTCTGTTGCTCAACGCGCGGATGGTGCAGGCGATCTTCGACGACCTGAACCCCGCCACGCGCGACCGCTGGGCGTACCCCGATACCGGCACCTGGGACCCTGAGCGGAACCTGGTCGAGTTTCTCGAGATGCTGCCCATCTATCGCCAGCACGGCCTGGTGGCGGTCACCGTCAATTTCCAGGGCGGCAGTCCCGAGGGTTATTCACGCGAACAACCCTGGGAGAACTCCGCCTTCACCCCCAACGGCGACCTGCACCAGGCCTACGCGGACCGCATGCGACGCGTGCTCGACGCTGCCGACGCCTGCGGCATGGTCGTAATGGTCGGCTACTTCTATCAAGGTCAGGATGAGCGCCTCTCCGATGAGCGCGCTGTGCTGCGCGCGGTGGACGCGGCGACTGCTTTTCTGTGTGATGGCGGCTGGCGGAACGTGCTGGTGGAGATCAACAACGAATGCGACACCCGTTATGAGCACGCGGTGCTGCAGCCCGGGCGTGTCCACGAGCTGATCGCCCGCGTCCAGCAGACCGGTCTTCTCGCCTCGACGAGTTACCGAGGCGGTGGCCGCGTGCCCGATCCTGCCGTGGCAAACTTGGCCGACTTCCTACTGCTCCACGGCAACGGCACGGCCGATCCTTCGTTGCTCGCCACCCAGGTGGATCGCGCTCGCGCGGTCGACGGCTATCGCGGCCAGCCGATCCTGTTCAACGAAGACGACCATTTCTCGTTCGAGCTGTCTGAGAACAACCTGACCGCCGCCATCAGCAGGCACGCCTCATGGGGCTACTTCGACCCCGGCGCCGGCGCCCCCGGCACCCCCGCCCGAGGCGACTACCACAACGGCTACCAGCTCGTCCCCGTGAACTGGCAGATCAACACCCCCCGCAAACAAGCCTTCTTCACCCTGCTGCGCGAAATAGCCACGGCCTGATCCGGTCGCATTCACTTGAGCCGATCTCATGAGTCAGGCGCGGATCCGACGAGTACCTAAAGGCGCGATCCAACCGTACGACCGTGCGAAGCACCCATCAAGCGGGGGGTCGCCGCAGATACAAGGAGCGACTGGCGGCGGGGGGTGCGCAGCACTCCCCCGACCCGGACCTTTAACTCGCCGGTGCCTCAGGTTGCCCGCAGAGCCCGCACACCCCATTGATGATGCAATGCCC
>JAFAPL010000691.1 GCA_019247135.1 Chloroflexota bacterium
CGACGCTGCAGCACCTCCTGCGGATCCCGCAGGTTGGTCAACCCCACCATCGCGGCCTGCACCACATTGACAGGGTTGGAGCTGCCGAGCGACTTGGACAGGATGTCCTTGATGCCTGCCGCTTCGACGACGGCGCGGACGGCACCCCCGGCGATCACGCCGGTGCCCGGCGCGGCCGGCTTGAGCAGGACCTGGGCAGCGCCAAACTTCTGGACGATCTCGTGTGGGATGGTCGTGCCGGCCATGGGCACACGGATCAAGTTCTTGCGCGCGCGCTCGGCGCCTTTGCGGATCGAGTCGGGCACCTCGTTGGCTTTGCCCAGGCCGACGCCAACGTGACCCGCTCCGTCGCCCACGACGACCACCGCGCTGAACGAGAAGCGGCGCCCGCCTTTGACGACTTTGGCCACGCGGTTCACCTGGACGACCTTCTCTTCCAGTGCGATGCCGCCGGGGCCCATCTGCTCTTGTCTAGGCAACTTAGAACTCCAATCCGGCTTCGCGGGCGGCGTCGGCCAGCGCCTTGATGCGTCCGTGGTAGAGGTAACCGCCGCGGTCGAAGACGACCGCGCTCACGCCCTTTTCTCTGGCGCGCTCGGCGATCGTTCGGCCGACAGTACGGGCTCGTTCGGTTTTCGTTCCGCTCAACGTGCCGCGCACGCTGGGCTCGTTTGTGCTCGCGGCTGCCAGCGTCATGCCCGACGTGTCGTCGATGACCTGCACATAAATGTGCTGCAGGCTGCGAAACACGTTCAGCCGCGGCCGCTGCGCACTGCCGCTCATGGTGACGCGAATCCGGCGGTGCCGTCGCGCTCGCGCGGCGCGGATATCCAGTGGCTTGTACATGCGCTACTTCTTCTTCGCTCCCGCCTTGCCGGCCTTGCGGCGGATGACTTCCTCCGCGTACTTGATGCCCTTGCCTTTGTACGGCTCGGGCGGGCGCACGCGTCGCACCTGCGCGGCGACTTCGCCGACCAGCTGCTTGTCGGCTCCGCTGATCAGGATCGCGTTCGGCGGCTGAATCGTGAACGTGATGCCTGGCGGGGCGGGATAGAGCACGGGGTGCGAGTATCCAACCTGCAGCACCAGATTGCCCGCGGACACCGCCGCGCGATAGCCGACGCCGTTCACCTCGAGGCGCCTAGAGAAGCCGTCGGTGACGCCGGTGACCATATTGGCGATCAGGCTGCGCGTGAGTCCGTGTAATGATCGTTGGCGCGGCTGGTCGTTCTGTCGCTCGATGCGCAGCGCGCCGTCTTCGCGGACGACAGTCATTTCGCGCGGGATCTCCCGCGCCAGCTCGCCCCTGGGGCCTTTGACGCGCACGAGCCCTTCGGTGAGATCGACGGTGACGTTGTTCGGAACGCTGATGGGTTGTTTTCCAACACGCGACATGGTTGGTTGAGAAACCTCCCTACCAGACGTGGGCCAGAACTTCGCCGCCCACGTTGAGGCGACGTGCTCTGGTGCCACTCATGACGCCTTGTGGCGTCGACAGGATTGACGTTCCGAGCCCACCGAAGACGCGCGGGATGTTCGAGGCGCGGGCGTAGACCCGCAGGCCTGGCTTGCTCACCCGCTGGATGCCCATCAGGATCGGGTCGCGGCCGCGCCCGCCCGGGGCGTACCGCAGATAGACACGCAGGACACGGTGCACGCCCTCGCCACGCTCCTCAAAGGAGTCGATGTAGCCCTCGTCGCGCAAAACCTCGGCGATGGCCACCTTCATCTTGGAGTGTGGCATCTCACAGCTGGAGTGCCGAGCAAGCGACGCATTGCGGATGCGCGTCAGCATGTCGGAGATCGGGTCACTCATGCTCATGTGGTCACCAGCTCGCTTTGGTCACACCCGGGATCTCGCCAGCAAGAGCGAGGCGGCGGAAGCAGATGCGGCAGAGCGTGAAACGCCGAATGAATGCGCGTGGGCGGCCGCACAGCCTGCACCTGTTGTGCTGTTGCACTTTGAAGCGTGCAGGCCGCTGTGCCTTCGCGATCATGGACTTTTTTGCCAATGGACTGGTCTCCTGTGTGAGGTTCGTACCAACGGGTACGCCTTTCAGCACGGCTAAAGACGAAGGAGCTAGCGGCGGCGCTGGCCTCCTGGGCGGCGGCGCGGTACCGCCGCGGCCGGCCCCTGTGTGTCGCCCTCGCGCTGGAACGGCATGCCCAGCAGCTCGAGCAGACGACGCGCCTCCTGATCGGTGCGCGCGGTGGTGATGATCGAGACTTCCAGGCCGCGTGCTTTGTCGACCTGGTCGTAATTGATCTCGGGGAAGATTAGCTGCTCGCGCAGTCCGAGGGTGTAATTTCCGCGCCCGTCGAAGGATCGGCTCGGCACGCCCCGAAAATCGCGCGTGCGCGGAAGCGCCGCGTTCATCAGTCGATCGAGGAACTCCCACATACGCTGACCGCGCAGGGTGACGCTGACACCAACTTGTTGACCCTCACGCAGCTTGAACTGGGCGATGGACTTGCGGGCCTTCTTGATGATGGGCTTCTGGCCGGTGATCAGGCTGACGTCGCGGACGGTTGCGTCGAGCGCTTTGTTGTTCGAGATTGCCTCGCCGACTCCGACGTTGACGCTGACTTTGGCCAGACGCGGCACCTGCATCGGGTTGTTGTAGTTGAAGTCGCGGGTGAGCGCGGGGACGACGTCGCGCTGGTAGCGCTCCAGCAAGCGCGCCTTCGGAACGGGCGCTGCCGCGCGCGCCGTCCCCTGTACCTTCGGTACGGACTCGCCCTGTGCCTTCGGCACGGACTCGCCCTGTACCTTCGGTACGGACTCGCCGTCGGTGGCTGTTTCGGCACCCGGAGCGGCCTGGAACTCCGGCCCGGGCGCGCCCTGTGCCTTCGGCACGGACTCGGGATTGCGAGCCATGTCAGCCATTACTCCTTGGTCATCTGTTCGCCAGAAGCCGTGGCGATGCGGACTTTGTTGCGGTTGGCCAGGATGCGGGTGCGCACCCGCGTGCGCTGATTGGTTTTCGGATCGACCAGCGCCAGATTCGACAGGTGAATCGGTTGCTCGACGTCGACGATGCCAGCCTGGCGTGCGCGGCCTGGTTTGAAGTGCCGCTTCGAAATGTTGATGTCCTGGACCAGCGCCTTGCCTTCTTTCGGCATGACCTGGCGGACCACGCCACGTTTTCCTTTTTCGCGGCCGGTCAGGATGATGACGTTGTCACCTTTTTTGATACGCGCGAGGCTCATAGGACTTCAGGCGCTAAGGAGATGATTTTCATGTAGTTGCGCTCGCGCAGCTCACGCGCGACAGGGCCGAAGATGCGCGTGCCCCTGGGATTGTTTTTGTCTTGCAGGATGACGGCGGCATTGTCGTCGAAACGAATGTACGACCCGTCCGGCCGGCCGTACTCCTTGGCTTGACGGACGATGACGGCCTTGACCACATCGCCCTTCTTCACCGCGCCGCCAGGCGTCGCGTCTTTGACGCTCGCGACGATAACGTCGCCGATGGATGCCTCGAACTTCGAGCCGCCAGCGACCACGCGGATACACATCAGCTCACGCGCGCCGGTGTTGTCGGCCACGCGCAGCCGCGTCTGGGGCATGATCATGTGGCGGAGCCTCCTCGTGCGTGCATCATTGCGGCGCCAAGCGCTCGGTTACGCACGTCGGCGCTGGTGCACGAAGCACAGTGATGTTTCAAAGGGCTATGGCCCTTTGGATCCCGTGGCCTTCGGGGCATCACGATTCGGGCACCTCGACGAGCTCGATCGGCTCGCCCGTGCCGCGGCGGAGGATCTGCTGCACGCTCCAGTGCTTGTCTTTGCTGATCGGCCGGCTCTCGGCGATGAGCACCGTGTCACCAATCTCGCAGCGGTTCTCGGGGTCGTGCGCCTTGAAATGGCGTGTCCGGCGCATGGTCCGCCCGTACAGGCGGTGCTGACTGACCAGCTCGACGGCGACCACCACCGTTTTGTCCATCTTGTTCGACGTCACGCGACCCGTCTTGGTTCGCCTCGGTTTTCTCGTGTCCGGCATGAATCAGCTATCGACCTCCAGCGGCCAGTTCTTGTTGGCGCTGCAAGGTCAGCACGCGCGCAATGTCACGACGAATGGTCCGGATACGCGAAGTATTGGTCAGCTGTCGCGTCGCAAACTGAAAGCGCAGCCTGAACATCTCTTCGCGCAACTCGCGCAGGCGCGCCTCGGGGTTCGCCGTCGGCTCCGCTTTTTTCTGGCGGGCCCGATTGGCGGGCGCGCTACGAGGCTGCCGCGGCTTCCTCTCTGCCACTCTCGAGGCCCTCCTTGATCATGAACTTGGTTGCGACCGGTAGTTTGTGGGACGCCAGTCGCAAAGCTTCCTGTGCCAGCTCCAGACGCACGCCGCCAATCTCGAACAGCACCTGGCCCGGCTTGACCACGGCCACGTAGTGGTCAGGCGCGCCCTTACCGGAACCCATGCGGGTCTCGGCCGGCTTCGACGTGACGACCTTGTCGGGGAACGGCCGGATCCAGACCTTACCACCACGCTTGAGATGGTGGGTGATCGTGCGTCGGGCAGCCTCGAGCTGACGCGCCGTGATCCAACCAGGCTCGACGGTTCGAATGGCAAACTCGCCGAAGGCGATGGTGTTGCCGCGTGTGGCGATTCCGCCGAGGCCACCGTGCGTGCGTTTGTGCATCTTGCGATGCTTCATACGCTTGGGTTGCAGCATTGCTACGGCTCCCTCGGCTCGGGTGGTCGCGGTGGTGTTGGGGCCGGTCGAGTCGGAGGCGTGGGCGGCGTTGGCGTGGCGGGCGGTGTCGCAGCCTCAGACTCTCGCGCGGCTCGCGGACGAAGCTCGCCCGATTCCTCGCCAGGATCGAATACGCCGCCGTGCGAGTAATCGACTTCGGCGGGAATAGCCGGCGCCGCCTGTTCAGGGGCGGGCGCCTCAGGCTGCACTTCAGCCCGGACGGTGGTGCGTGGTCCGCGTCGATCTGGCTGGCGCTGTTCGGCCTGAACTTCCTCGGGGCTACGACCGTCTGGCGTGTAGTCGCCGCGGTAGATCCAGCACTTCACGCCAATCACGCCGTAGGTGGTGTGCGCCTCGGTCTGGCCGTAGTCGATGTCCGCGCGCAGGGTGTGCAGCGGCACGCGACCCCAGCGGTCCCACTCGCGCCGACTCATTTCAGAGCCGCCGAGCCGTCCGGACACCTGGACACGAACGCCACGCGCCCCAAAACGCTGGGCGCGCTGCACGGCTTGCTTCATGGCGCGGCGGAACGCGACCCGCTTCTCCAGCTGGTCGGCGATGCTACGCGCGACGAGCATGGCATTGATCTCGGGCTGCCTGATCTCCTGGATCGTGACTCGGATGCGCTTGCCCGTTTTGGCTTCGAGGGTGCGCCGCAGCTCTTCGACCTTCACGCCGCTCTTGCCAATGACGATGCCGGGCTTGGCGGCGTGGATCGTGACGGTGATCATGTTGGCCGAGCGTTCGATTTCGACCTTCGCGACGCCCGCGTCGGCCATGCGCGTCATGATGTGCTGGCGGACGCCGAGATCCTCGAGCAGGAGGTCCGAGTACTCCTTGCCCGTGGCAAACCAGCGACCGTCCCAGTCTTTCACGGACCGTTCGCCGACTTTGACGCCGAGACGGAAGCCCGTCGGATGTACTTTCTGTCCCATTTCGGGCTATGCCCCTTTCTCGGCCACGACGACCGTGATGTGACTGCTGCGCTTCAAAATTTGATTTACCCGGCCGCGTGCGCGGGGCCGCCAGCGCTTGAGGGTGCGGCCCTCGTCGGCAGCGCAGCGCGTGATGATGAGCTCGTCCGGGTCCATGTTGAAGTTATTCTCGGCATTCGCCACGGCCGAGCGCACGGCGGCGGCGACGGGTCGCGCCGCTCGATGTGGCAGAAACTTCAGGATGGCGAGTGCTTCGCGGGCATTTTTGCCACGCACGACGTCCAGCACGAGCCTGACCTTCTGGGGAGACATGCGGGTGTGGCGCTGGACGGCGCGCACTTCGACTCCGGCCATCCTCAGCGCGCCCCCGTGGCCTTGTCGCCGCGAGCGGTGTGGC
>JAFAPL010000688.1 GCA_019247135.1 Chloroflexota bacterium
GCGCACCGATGCCGACCGGCTCCTGTGCCTGCAGCACGCGTAGCACGGCGCGCACCCGATCGACGGAAATCCCCAACTCATACGCGACTTCGTCGACCTTGACCGACAGGTAGCCTTTTTCGTCGAGGCTGCCGACCAGGTATTCGGCGAGCGGCATGTCTTCGTCTGGCAGAGCGGCGCCCATGTCCATGAGCAGCTTTTCGCCGAGCGTCTGCTCAGACGCCACGCGCGTGAGTGGATCGAATTCCTCGTCGTCGGGCGCGCGATTGCGCGAGTCGGCCGAGTCGTCGTAGGGGTAGGTGCGACCGTCCGGGCCGTACGTGCCGTTGCCCAGCTTCTGGCGCTGGATGCAGCGCGGGCAGATCGAACCCTGGAGCTCGCTGCCGCAGACGCGGCAGGTCGGGACGTCGACGAGCTCGAGGGCCGGATTTTCGGACAGCTCGGTCGAGATGGCTTGCTGAAGCTCCTGAGACGAGAGCTCGAGAATGTAGTTCGCGGCGACCAGGCGCGGCGAAACCTTGAGGGTTTGGCTCGGGGTGAACTCTTGTCCGAGATCGAGCTCCAGCTCCATCGTCATTGTTTCGCTGAATTGCCTCCTGATCGCGGCCCCGATCGGCGATCGTCCGCGACCAGAGCCGTAAAGCTAGTTTTAAATGTTCTGAGGGGCGGCAGCACGTACGCGGGGGGTCGCCGCGGGAAGGAGCGCGTGCGTAGCACGCAGCGACTGGCGGCGGGGGGCCCGCAGGGCTCCCCCGACCCAAAGCATCAGAGCTTCTTAATGTTTTTCTCGATACGGCGGAAAGCCTGGTCGACGATGTCTTCGAGCTCGGACAGCCCCGAGAGGAGAGCTGGCTTCAACTCGGGCAGGATCCTCTCGATCAGAAAATCACGCCCAGCCTCGACGTTGTCCGAACCGGCCCAGCTTTTTGCCAGGTGAGCCATGCGACTGGCCGGCTGCTCCTGTTCTTCGCGCGAGCGGCGAAGCAGATACGCGACTACACCCGCCGCAATGGCGGTTGCCAGGATCGTGCCCGCGGCACGCCCGCCGCGGTCTTCCCACGGCCGTGTGCCGCCGTACGCATCCGCGGAGCGGCCTTCATCAACCATGTTTTCCTCTCCCTTTCCGCCTCTGCAGAGCCTCAGGCGCGACCGTCCAGGCCGTGCTCCGCAAGCTTCTTTTCGAGTGTAGCAACATCTATGCCAAGTAGCTTCGCGGCGGCGTGGTGGTTCGAGTCGGACCGTAGCAGCGCACGCTGGATGTACCGCATCTCAGTGGCTGCCAGGAGCTCCGCCAGGGTGGTCCCGTCGGTCAGACGCTGGTTCAGATCGATGATCGCGATCTCCCGATCCACCTCCATCGCGAGGTGATCAGCCGTGATCACGCCACCACGCGCGAGCACGACTGCGCGCTCCACGGTGTGCTCGAGCTCACGCACGTTGCCCGGCCAGTCGTACTGGACGAGCCGTTGCAGGGCTTCCTCGCTCATCCGCGCGGGTGCGCTCGAATCGCTGAATCGGTGTTTTTGAAGGAAGTGCTCGACCAGCAGAGGAACGTCGTCTTTGCGTTCGCGCAGCGGCGGCACGTGGATGGTGATGACCGCCAGACGGTGGTAGAGGTCCTCGCGGAAGCGTCCCGCGTCGACCTCGGCGCGCAGATCCTTGTTGGTCGCGGCGATCACGCGCACGTCGACTTTGATGGACTGGCTCGATCCGACACGCTCGAACTCTCGTTCCTGCAGGACGCGCAACAGCTTTGCCTGGAGCGGCAGGCCCATGTCGCCGATCTCGTCGAGGAAGATGGTGCCCTTGTGCGCCATCTCGAAGCGGCCGATGCGCTGGCGATCGGCACCGGTGAACGAGCCCTTCTCGTGGCCGAAGAGCTCGCTTTCCATGAGCGTCGCGGGCAGGGCCGTCAAATTGACCTTGACGAGCGGCCCCTTGGAGTGGCTCGAGTACTCGTGCAGCATCTCGGCGATCGACTCTTTGCCCGCGCCGGTCTCGCCGATGATCAGGACGTTGGCTTCGGACGCCGCGACCTGACCGATCATCTTGTAGACGTCCTGCATCTGCGGCGTGTTGCCGACGATGCGTTCGGACAAAGCCTTGGTTTCCTGCTTGCTGCGGACCAGCTCCTGGGCCAGTTGCTGACGCTCGAAGTAGCGGTGGATCGTGAACAGGACGCGGTCGACGTCGAAGGGCTTGGTGATGTAGTCGTAGGCGCCCAGGTGCATCGCCTCGATGGTCGTGCTCGAGGTGCCGTACGCGGTCATCAAAATGACGTTGCCGACGCTGATCTCCTGAGCAGAGAGACGCTTCAGGATCTGGATGCCGTCCTGATCCGGCATACGGAGGTCGATGAGCAGCAGGTCGGGCTCTTCGACGGGAACGATGCGCAGGACCTCGCTACCGCTCTTGGCTTCCAGGGTGTCGTAGCCCTCGCCTTTGAGCAGCTCGATGAGCATGCTCCGCGTAGCAGCATCGTCATCCGCGATCAGAATGCGCTTGGCAGGCGCTGCGCGTTTGGATGCTGTCTCGCGGTGTGTCCGTTCCATCGGCGCGACCATAACTGCCTAGTCCCGTGCCTCCTCCAGACAAGCGCACCGTCCGGTTGCCCGTGCCACCCCAGTTCGCGGTGCTCGGACGGCACCCCCAGTATGCCATAGGGGGTACTCTCCGGGCATGACAGCGCAGCGTGCGCTCTTTCCCGACGTTAGCCTCAGCGACGACCGGGTGCCTCTTGCCGCACGCATGCGCCCGCGCACATTAGACGAGATTCTCGGGCAGGCGCATCTGCTGGCTGAGGGACGCACGCTGCGGCGTGCCCTGGAAGCCGATCGCGTGCCGAGCATGGTCCTGTGGGGGCCGCCTGGCTCGGGCAAGACGACCCTCGGGCAGGTCATCGCGCGCTTGACCGATGCATATTTCGTCGCGCTTTCCGCGGTGACCGCGGGCGTGGCCGACCTGCGCAAGGTGGTCGACCAGGCAAGAGCGCGCCCTCACCAGCGCACCATCCTGTTCATCGACGAAATCCACCGGTTCAATCGCGCACAACAGGACGCCGTACTGCCGCACGTCGAAAACGGCACCGTCACGATGATCGGCGCCACGACGGAGAACCCGTCGTTCGAGGTGAACTCCGCACTGCTCTCCCGCGTCCGCGTCTTTCGGCTGAACGCATTGACTGACGAAGACATCGAGCTGATCGTGCGGCGCGCGCTGGACGATCCGGAGCGCGGGCTTGGCGGACGCGGGCTATCGTTGGACGACGATGCCCTCAAGCATCTTGTCGAACGCTCGAACGGCGATGCGCGGATCGCGTTGAACGCGCTCGAACTTGGCGCCGACGCCGCGGTGGAGGGGCATATAGACCTGGCGGTGGTGGAGGAGGCAGTCCAGCAGCGCGCGCTGCTGTACGACAAGGCCGGGGATGCCCACTACGACACGATCTCCGCGTTCATCAAGTCCGTGCGCGGCTCAGATGCTGACGCAGCCGTGTACTGGCTCGCCCGCATGCTCGAATCCGGCGAAGACCTCATGTTCATCGCCCGTCGACTGGTGATTCTGGCAGGCGAGGACGTCGGCCTGGCCGACCCGCGGGCGCTGCCGATCGCGGTCGCCGCACAGCAGGCGGCGCACTTCATCGGCATGCCCGAGGCGATGTTTCCGCTGACGGAAGCGACGCTGTATCTGGCGACCGCGCCGAAGTCGAACTCGGTCGGACGAGCCTACAGCGCGGCCATGGACGCTGTCCGCGAAACGCGCAACGAGCCCGTGCCGCTGCATCTCAGGAATGCCGTCACAGGTTTGATGCGGGGTATGGGATACGGGCGCGATTACCGCTACAGCCACGACTATTCGGCGGACGACCCGCAGCGCTGGTCGCAGACGTACCTGCCGCCGAACGTCGCTCAACGGCAGTTCTACATGCCGGGCGACCAGGGCTTCGAAGCAGTTGAGATTGCTGAACGCCTGAAGCGCATTGCTGCACTGCGTGGCAATGACTGACGTGCGCATCGAAGCTGCTGAGATGCAGCAGCTCATCGAGACACTCGGCGCGATCGGTGAGCAGCCTGGTGGCGGCATCATTCGGCACGTCTATAGCCCCTCGTGGGTGGCCGCCCGTGAGCAGCTCGAGCGCTGGATGAACGAGGCGGGGCTGCAGGTGCGCGAAGACGCGGTCGGCAACCTGTTCGGAAGGATCGAAGGTGAGTCGGCGCGCACGGTTCTGACGGGTAGCCATGTCGACACGGTCGTGCTTGGCGGTCGATATGACGGCGCCCTGGGTGTGCTCAGTGCGCTGGCCGCGCTGCGGGCCTTGCGGCCGCGGGGCAAGCCGAGGCGCTCACTCGAGATGGTCGTGCTGTGCGAAGAAGAAGACAGTCGCTTTCACGCGAACTTCTGGGGCACGCGCGGCATCCTGGGGCTCATCGACGAATCGGAGCTGCGGCGGCTGGTCGACAGCGACGGCGTAACGATCGCCGAGGCGATGCAATCGGTCGGTCTCGATCCAGCGCGCTATCGTGAGGCTCGTCGCACCGACCTCGATGCATTCATCGAGCTGCATATCGAACAGGGTCGAATCCTGTACGACGAAGGGCTGCCACTGGGGATCGTCGATACGATCACAGGTCTCTACCGCTTCAAGACCACGGTCGTGGGCCGAACAGATCATGCGGGGACCACGCCGATGGACCTGCGACGCGACGCCCTGCAAGCGGCGGTGACAATGTCGGCCGAGATGACGCGCCTGGTCTCTGCCGAGGGTCGCCCTGCCGTGGTGACCAACGGTTGGTGGAATGTGCAGCCTGGGGCCTGGAACATCGTGCCCGGCCACGTCGAGTTTTCGGTGGACCTGCGGCATCCACACGAAGACACCAAACAGCGCCTCGCGAGCGCGATTCGCGGTGCATGCGAACGTATCGCGGCGGAGCGAGGGGTCACGGTCGAATTCGAGCTGGCGAGCGACATCTTGCCATGCGACATGCATGCCGACGTGAAGGCCGCACTCGTCGGCGCGGCCGACGAGATGGGCGTACGTTGGAAGCCAATGGTCA
>JAFAPL010000709.1 GCA_019247135.1 Chloroflexota bacterium
GCGGCGAAGTGTCGTGGAGGAAGCCGCCGAACTGCTGCGGGCAGACCTGGATTCAGTGAAGGACATCTTGAAATCGACGTCCGGCACACAGGCAACGTTTTGTTGATCATTCCATCGAGCGGCCTCGTGGAGACTTCTTTGCCGCGACCCGCGCCGGCGACTTGGTCCCCTGGTCGCCGCGCCCGCCCCAGACGTCGTCTGCGTGGAGGCCGGCGCACAACGCGTCCCAGTTTCGCGTGTGATCCGCAGCGCCGAAGCGGCGGCCCGCAACGCGATCGGGTTCGCTCGACTGGGGCTGTCACTCGGTATTGCTGATCATTGGCACCCGCGTCGTCTCCTGGACAATGCCAAACCGACGTGATCATCGCGCGTACCATCAGGGCGGCCGCATCATGGAAGTTGACTCCATCTGCGACCGGCGGCATCAGCGTGAGCTCCAGGTCAGGCCGCCCTGATTGGACCTCGGCAGCGGAAAACATCGGGAGACGGTTTGGCCTGCAAGACGGGGATCGCGTCAGCTCGATGCCAACAATCACTTTGAGGTGTGCCGCCGCAGCACATGGGCGAGCCGAGCTGCGGTTTGCGGTCCGTTCTCGACGACGATCTGGCCATTTACCACAGCGCATGTGATACGCACCGGTGTTGACACGGGTTCTCGAAGGTAGCGCGAATCGCTCACTCGCGCAGGCTCAATAACCACCAGGTTGCGGCGAGGCCTATGCGGAGCAAGCCCCGATCGCGGATGCCCATGCGCTCCGCAATGGTCCAGGGGGTTTCAGCGGGCTATGCACGGCGACGTCGCCGCCGGCATTGAGCTGTTGCAGCAGGCGCGCCAGCTCGTCCAGGAGGTCGGGGACGACGTCACGGTTGGGACCGCCCCGGGGGGGTTCTCGGCCCTGTCGCTCATCCGCGGCGTGGTGGACGAGGCAGAGCGATACGCGGAGGAGTACGTCGCCCTGGCGCAGCGGACGGGTGATGTCATGAACATGGCCAATGCTGCCTGGGCAGACGGCCGGGCAATGACGCCCGAGCAAGCGCTGGCGGGGGTCGGCGGGGCGTCGTGACGCCGTTTCGGTCGCCGTGGATGTTGGCGTCGGAGTGGATGTCGGCGTCACCGTTTCGCCTGTGACGTTGAGCGTTGACGGGGGCGGTGAAGCAGTCCTCACTATGGTTGTCGACGAAATCAACGGAAGCCACGCACGCCGCATTGCGCCATGTGCCGGTTGCATTCAGCGTGACGGCGTAGCTGAGTTCAACCTCGTCGCCCGGATTGGCGAGCCCGTTCACCTCGATATCCCAGGAAATGGTGCGGGTGGTCTCATTTTTGGGCCTCCGTTATCGCCACTGCCTGGGGCGTAGGTCAGCCCGTCGGGGAGCCGGTCGAGAACGACGACGATGGCGAACGGCTGCGGGCGACCTGGCCGTAGGTACCAGCCTGGGCCAGCGGCTGACCTCCGCCGAGGCTGGTCGCGTGGAACGAGCCATCACTGGCACCGTTCTCGGGCGTGTTCGTCGGAATCGGTGTGCTGGTCGGCTCCGCCGGCGTGGTGCTGGCGCTTGACATCATTGAGCTGGACCGCCGGCACTGGATGCTGGATATCAACTTGAAGTCCGTGTTTCTCATGTCTCGTGCTGCCATTCCACCCATGCTGGTGGCCGGGCATGGAGCCATCTTCAACACCGGCACACTTACGGCAGTCATGGCGCGCGGCGGCGTCGCATACGGCGCCAGCAAGGCCGGCGTGCTCAGTTCACGCGAGCTGTGGCTGCTGATTACGAGCTCCACCACATCCGTGTGATTTGCGCCTGCCGATCGGCAACGGACTCGCCGATTAACCGGCGTCCGGGTACTCCTCGGATACCGCTGCCACAGGCAAGGCGAGAAGAACTGCATGTCACGGGCCATTCGCGCCCGGACTGTGCAGCATCTCGCCAGTCAGCCTGTCAAATGTGTTACGCGTGATGGTTCCCATCGGTGAGCGATGCGCACAGAACACCGGCACCATCTCGACACCCGGGCGCTCACGAGCCGGCAGAAATCCGACAATCGTTGCCTGCGAAGCGCCGAACTGGCATACGACTTCGTCGCCACGGCGAATGCCCATCTTTTCGAACTGGGCGTCACTCGGTCGGCACGGTCGGAAAGTACTGGTTTGGTGCCACATGCTCAAAATGGCGAGATGCATGAACCTCGAACCTACACCACCGAGCGACCCAGCGTTCATTTTCGGCGCAGCAGGACGCGGCCGGGCCGCGACGACGTCTGCCGGCCGTCCTCTACAACGACATCGCCATTGACAATCACGCAGCCAACGCCGGCCGGCGGTTGGCACGGATCTT
>JAFAPL010000432.1 GCA_019247135.1 Chloroflexota bacterium
GCGAGGACGCCACCTTGGAGACGAACTTCGTCGGCGAGACGCCGATCGAGCACGTCAGCTGCAGCGTCTCAGCAATGCGCTGTCGAATCGCGGTCGCAATCTCCACCGGGCGGCCGAGCAAGCGCCAGGCCGAGGACACGTCGAGGAATGCCTCGTCGAGTGACAGCGGCTCGACCGTTGGAGTGATCTCTCGCAGTATCGCCATGACCTGTTGGGAAATCTGGCGGTAGGCGTCATGATCGGGCGGGACGACGACACCATTCGGGCAGATCCGCAGCGCCGTGGTCGACGCCATCGCGCTGCAGACTCCGTATCGACGCGCCTCATACGAAGCCGCCGCTACCACGCCGCGGCGGCCTCCTCCCACGATGACCGGCTTGCCCTTCAGCTCGGGACGGCGCCGAATCTCGACGCTCGCGAAGAAGGCGTCCATGTCGACGTGCAGGATCGAGCAGCCGCTGTCGTCCCCCTCGATTTGATGCATGCCCTGAGGAGCTCGTGGCACGTCGGCACTGCGGCCCATCGCTCAATCCACGGGACGACGGGCGAGTACGTGCAGCCGGCCAGCGATGTCACGGTACGGAGTGCGGCTGGATGCCAACCCGTCGAGCTCTTCCAGCAGATCCGGGGTGTCGGGCCCCAGGTCGGACTCCGGCAACAGTTCGGCAAACACGCCGATGCCGTTCGCGTGCTCGATGAACAATCCATGCTGGACACACAGCCGGGCCAGCGACGCAAGGTTAAGTGACTGTGCCGGGCCTTCGGCGTCGCGCCGAAGCGTGTCGCGGGCCGAGCGCACATCGCCGGCGAGGATCCGTGACAACACGAGAGCGGCGGGATTGACGACGAGGATGCTGACGAGTCCGCCAGTACGTACCGCGCCGGCCATGCTCGCCAGCAGTGCGGCGGGATCGTCGATGACCTCGAGGATCTCGTGGGCGAGCACGAGGTCGAAGCGGGAGGAACCTTGCTGTCCGGAAAACGTCTCAACGTCGTCCTGAACCGGAAGGATCCGATCTGCGACGCTGGACTCCTCGGCGCGCCGCACTAGTGTCGCAAGGGCGTCGGCGCTGATGTCGACGACCGTCACATGCGCCCCCGCTTCCGCAAGCGGCACCGCGAACCGACCGCTGCCACCGCCACAGTCGAGGACAGCTGGCACATGATCCGGCGGGGTGACGTCCTCGAGCGCGTCGGTCAGCAGGTGCCACAGCAACCGACTGCGAATCGACGGCTGTGGCTCGCGGAGCGCGCGGACCGGCACGTCCGCCGACCCTAGTCGGATCGTCTGACGAGGCGGCGCGGACGCGGTTGCGGTGTCCGTCGCGGTCAGCTGGCAAGCGTCGCAACGAGCGCACTCACCAAGCGCTCGGCGCGCTTGAGGAACTCGGCCGCCGCGCGCATCTGTTCGTCCGCGTCATCCTGTGAGACCTCGCTGATCTCGCCCTGGTCTATTGCGGCGCGGGTCGCCGCACTACGCGTGAAGTAGCTCGTCCACTCGGCAAGTTCGGGTGCCGTCGTTTCGAGCAGTGCCCATGCATTTTGCAGCCGTCGCGGCCGTGAGCTCGCCCGAGATCGAGCAGCGATGACTGCCGCGGCGACACGAAGCGCCGCCAGATGGGCAAGGCCGAACCGATCCGTAGCGGTACCTGCGCGCGCCGCGTCTCGCAGCAGCCGCCGGGCCCGAGCGAACAGCCGCACTGCCTCCGGCGCCGGCGGCTTCTTGGCCGCCGGTTGCGAGGCGAGCTGATCTTCACGGTTGTCCTTCTTCGAACCCATGTTCGAATACTAGCACCTCGTCTGGAGATCCTCGGAGGCCACTCATCGCTGCGAGCCGGTTCACCCAGGCGGCGTCAATCGCGGTTGTTCGAGTGGGCACGTGTGTCACCGCGCGCAGGGTCGATCAAGTTCGACTAATCCAGGCGTCCGATCACGATAGTTGCCGACAGCGCCTCGCACTCGACGACCTCCGCTGTCATTCCGCTGGCCTCGAAAGCCGCAACCGTCTGCGGCGCTTGCTGCTCACTTGTCTCGAGAAGAACCGAGCCGTCGGGCGCGAGCCAGCTCCCCGCCCCTTTGATCACCCGCCGCTGAATGTCGAGTCCGTCGGCGCCGCCGTCGAGCGCCGCGTGCGGTTCGTGCTCGCGAGCCTCGGTCGGCAGTAGTGGTATTGCGTCGGTGGGAACGTACGGCACGTTCGCGACGACGATCTCGACGCGGCCGCGCAAGGTCGCCGGAAGCGGCTCGTAGAGATCGCCGCGATAGACGCGTCCGCTCGGCAGGTTGGCACGCGCGCACATCACCGCGGACAACTCGATATCGACAGCGTGCAGCTCGACGTTAGGCGTGGCGGCGATGATCACGGCGGCAATGGCACCCGAGCCGCAGCACAGGTCGACCACAACGGCGCCCGGCCGGACGCGCGCGGCGGCCTGCCGCGCGAGCAACTCGGTCCGGCGGCGAGGCACGAACACACCCGGCTCGACAGCGATGCGCAGGTCACAGAACTCGGTCCAGCCGACCACGTACTCGACCGGCAAGCCGGCAATGCGCCGTTCGACCATCGTCGCAAGTTCGGCATCGGACGCCGCCGCGTCCCTGAGAAGGCGCGCTTCCTGCTCGGCGAACACGCATCCCGCTTCTCGAAGCGTTCGAACGA
>JAFAPL010000944.1 GCA_019247135.1 Chloroflexota bacterium
AGGGGATATTGCCGCGCCATCGACACGCACGCGCTCGCGATAGCTTTGCAAGTGCGGTTTCGAATACAGCCCAGAACGTGCGCCGGCGGCGGCCAAGATGCTTGCGAGCATCGCACTGGTGGAGCCTTTGCCCTTCGTCCCAGCCACGAGGGCGATGCGTAACGTCCGGTCAGGGCCGCCCGCGAGGTCTAACAGCGCGCGCGTGCGCCCGAGTTTCCACTGTGAATCAGGACTGGCGCGCGGGTTCCACCCGACACCGCGTTCCTGGTCGGCCAGGCTATAGAGCCAGGCGAGCGCCTCTCGCTCACCCACGCGCGTGCCCCCTAAGGCAAAGGCACGAGCAGCAGGTATGCGTTCAGCCCGAGCAGCGCGCCGACCACACCCAGCCCAATGCCGACGCTCAACAGCCAGCGTGCGCGGGCGACAATCGAGATCGAGCTCAGCACGATGCCGATCTGGAAGGCTGCTTCGGAGAGCTCGAAGCCGCGGTGGCGAGCTTCGGCGACCTCGCGATCGTGCTCCAGCGCCTGCGCTTGCGGCAGCAACTCGTCCTGCGCGGGCTGATATTTCGTGTTGACGTCTTGTTCCAGGCTCCTGGCCTGCGCGTCCGCCGACTCGAAAGAGGGTGTGCCAGCGGAAAGAATCCTCAGTTGAGCGGCATCATCCAGGTTCACGTGACGCTTGATCGAATTTGCCTCGTACTCGTTGTACGTATCTGAGGCACGTGCTTGCGCCAGAATCGCTTCGGTGGAGGAGCGGTTGCCCGCCAGACTGGTGATCGCCAGCAACGCCGCCATGATGGACACGACGATCGCCGCGCGTCGTCCAAAACCTTCGTCGCGTTCGGCAGCTTCCTCGGCTTGCTCAGCGTGTTCGAGGACCTCGTGAGTCTCCATGACCCCTCACCCGTTTGGCAGATAACGATACCGCATCATGTCCTAAACTTCCGAGGTGCTGGAACGCCTGCGAGAGACCATTCGTGCGTACGGTTCGGCGCTGACCGCCTTTTCGGCGGGTGTCGACTCGACGCTCGTCGCAGTCGTTGCGCAACAGGAGCTCGGCGAGCGCGCGCTGGCGGTCACGGCCGTTTCCGCGAGTCTTGCACCGACCGAGCTGCAAGATGCCCGGGCGTTGGCGGAACGGCTCGGGCTTCAGCATCGGCTGGTCGGCACACACGAGGTCGAAGACGAGCACTACGCAAGCAACCCGATCGATCGGTGCTACTTCTGCAAGAGCCACCTGTACACCGAACTGGATGCGCTTGCGGACGACCTCGGCATGCGGTTCATTCTGAACGGCTTGAACGTCGACGACCTGGGTGACTGGCGTCCGGGCGCGCGGGCGGCTGCCGAGCGTGGTGGACGAGTGCGCAGCCCGCTCCACGAAGCCGGGTTGGGCAAGGCCGAAATTCGAGCCGCCGCGCAGCAGCTTGGACTTCCGAACTGGAACAAGCCAGCCCTGGCCTGTTTGTCCTCGCGGCTGCCGTATGGCGAGCGCGTCACGCCCGAGAAGTTGGAGCGCATTGGGCGTGCGGAACAGGCGCTGCATGAGCTCGGCTTCGTCCAGCTACGGGTACGTCATTTCCCCGATAGAGCACGCGTGGAGATTGCGCCCGACGAACTTGGACGCGTTCAGGCGGAAGGTCTGACAGAAACCATCACGGCACGACTGCTCGAGCTGGGGTTTGCGCGCGTAGAGATTGATCCGCGCGGCTATCGCCTGGGCCGGCTGAACGAGGGGGTCGTGCCC
This sequence comes from Chloroflexota bacterium, assembly GCA_019247135.1. The sequence goes on from JAFAPL010000944.1 coordinate 1,750, forward strand.
TTGCCAGTTCTCGGTGGCTGAGCTCGACCCGTTCGCCGGGTTGGCCGCCGTGCTGGCCAGCGAACCGGTCCAGGTGGACGCGGAGCGGCAGGCGCGCAAGGGCGTGCCCGAGATTGTCTACGCCGCGGGCAAGCCGCCATTGCTGACCCTGCAGGCGGTTCGCGCGTTGCTGGAGCGGACGCGCTCGGGGCGCGTGCTGGTGAGTCGAGCAAGTGCCGAGACGCAGGCGCTTTTACATCAAGAACTGGTCGGCCTGCGCGTTACCCCGAGCGGCGCGACGGTGCTCGTCGTGCGTGTCGACGCCGCCCCGCCGACGCAGACGGGTGCGGTCATCGGGTTGCTGACCGCGGGCGCCTCGGACGCGCCCGCGGCGGACGAAGCGGCGTTCGTGGCGGCGGAGATGGGCTGCCGGGTTGTCCGAGCCGACGACGTCGGCGTGGCCGGTCTGCACCGATTAGAAGCCCCGCTCAAGCGCATACGCGAGGAGCAGGCCGACGCCATCATCGTGGTGGCGGGAATGGACGGCGCGCTTCCGTCGGTCGTTTCAGGTCTGGTCGATGTCCCGGTGATCGGGCTCCCGACGTCTACTGGTTACGGCCTGGGCGGCGGCGGCGTAGCCGCGTTGCTGTCCATGCTCCAGACGTGTGCGCCCGGGCTGGTCGTCGTCAATATCGATAACGGCGTCGGTGCAGGAGCCACCGCCGCCCTCTTCGCTAATCGTGTGGCGGCCGCCCGGCGTCAGTCGCCTTGAGGACGTCGCCCGAAGAAGTTCACCGCCTCCACGTCCATGACCACTTCGCCGTGCTGGTTGAGCATCTCGCCCCGCGACCGCACGATGCCGCGATCGGGGCGGCTACGCGAGCTTCGGGTCTCGAGAATCGTGAAGCGGGCGAGCAGGGTGTCGCCTGGTCGCACCGGCCTGAGCCAGCGCAGGCTGTCGAGGCCCGGCGAACCCAGGCTTTCGGTGCCGTTGACCAGCCTGTCGACCAGCATCCGCATGTACGTGACGGCGGTCTGCCAGCCGCTCGCGATCAGCCCGCCGTAAATGCTCGTTTTCGCACGCTCGGGGTCCGTGTGCATTGGTTGGGGGTCGTACTCACGGGCGAAGGCCGTGATGCTGTCACTCGTGAACTCGCACGTTCCCAGCTCTATGGTGTGGCCGACGAGGCTTTCGAAATCCTCAAAGTAGCGTGGCGGCATCGATCAGCGTGACGGGATTCTACGAATGAGCGTGCACAAGAGCAGCGCGCGGCTGTTCGCGTCTGATGGCTCGGTCATTGGAGCAGGTCGGGCGTATGTGCATTTGCCTCGGCCCGCCACCCAGGCACAG
>JAFAPL010000996.1 GCA_019247135.1 Chloroflexota bacterium
CAACGAAGCCCGCGCCCAGTCGCTTGCCGCGTTCGGTCGATTGCCTGACCGCGTCGTGGCGTGCGTCGGTGGCGGCTCGAACGCGATCGGAACCTTCTCGGCCTTCATTGAAGATCGTTCCGTCAAGCTGATCGGGGTAGAGCCGGGTGGTCGTGGGCCAGGTCTGGGCGAGAATGCTGCGACCCTGGCAACCGGTCGGCCCGGCATTCTGCACGGCGCGAGCTCGTACGTGTTGCAGGACACGAACGGCCAGATCGTCGGAACGCACAGCGTCTCGGCTGGCCTTGATTACCCGGGCGTCGGGCCCGAGCACGCCTACCTCAAGGACAGCGGCCGTGTGCAGTACCTGTCCGTCAACGACGAGCAGGCGCTCGACGCGTTCTTCCTCCTCTGCCGTACCGAAGGTATCCTGCCCGCTCTCGAGCCCGCGCACGCGCTGGCGTGGGTGGCGGCCAATCCCGACCCGGGCACGACGCTGATCACCCTGTCGGGCCGCGGCGACAAGGACATCGACACGGTCGCTACCGCTTCGGGCCATCCCGAGGTGCTCGCATGAGTCGTTTCTCGTCCACCTTCGAGCGGCTCCAGCGGGACGACTCCACCGGGCTATTGCCATACCTGATGGCCGGCTATCCAGACGTGCAAACCAGTCGCGCCCTCGCGGACGTGGCCCTGGCAACCGGCGCTGATGGCTTCGAAATTGGCGTGCCGTTCTCGGATCCACTCGCCGACGGAGCCACCCTGCAGCGCGTGAACGTGCGCGCGCTCGAGCGCGGGGCCACGCTCCAGACGGCGCTCGATCTGGCACGCCACATTCGCCAGTCGGGCCCTGAGTGCCCGATCGCGCTGATGACCTACTACAACCCCGTTCGGCAGTCCGGTGAATCGCGCTTTGCCGACGAGGTGCGCGCCGCGGGCGCGGATGGGGTGATCGTCCCCGACCTGCCGCCAGAAGAGGCCGGCCCCCTCGCCGACGAACTCCGCCGGCGTGAGCTCAGCTTCATTCCTTTGCTCGCACCGACCAGCCCGCCTGCGCGGATCGAGGCTGTCGCCGCGCTCGAGCCAGCCTTCATCTACTGCGTCGCGCTGGTGGGCCTGACCGGCGCCCGATCTGAAGTCTCGGCAACGCTCGGCGATTTCCTCGGCCGGGTTCGCGCGATCACCACTACACCCCTGGTGGTTGGCTTCGGCGTCTCTCAGCCACAACATGTCCGACGAATCGCCGAGCTCGGTGCCGAGGGCGTCATCGTCGCCAGCGCCCTGCTCGACCTGGTCGATCGCAGCGCGGAGCCGGTCGAAGCCGCGCGTGCGTATCTCACGGAACTCAAGTCGGCCACACACCGGGCCGACGTACTCGTAAGCTGATCCATCATCACCCGGATGAGTGCAATTCACAATCTGGACGTGACTGCGCCAGCCCGCGCCGTGGCACCCTGCAGTGAGATTGACTCGTCCAAGTACCGGCCACATGACTAGCTCGCTCACCTGAGAAATGCCAGCACGATCCCGATCCCGAACCGTCCCCGCGAACGGGGTCGTTCAGCTCGAACTCCACCTCGACACCTTCGACGGGCCGCTCGAGCTCCTGCTGCTCCTCATCGAGCAACACCGCCTGCCCATCACCCAGGTCTCGCTTGCCCAGGTGGCGGACCAGTACCTCGCACAGGTGCACGCCCTGCCCGAGCTCGATGTGGACCTGCTGGCCGATTTTCTCAGCATCGGCGGCAAGCTGCTGTTGTTAAAATCGCGTGCGCTCTTGCTGACGGACGAGCCCGATCCAGAAGCCGAGGAAGTCGCCTCCGACCTGGCCGACCGACTGATCACGTACCGCGTATTTCGTGCCGCGGCCGAGCACCTGCGCGACATCGAGCAACGTGGACAACGCACGTACACGACATTGCGCGAACCGCTGGCCAGCCTGGGCCCGGGCCCGCTCGCGCCGCTCAATCCAACGGCGCTGCTGAACATCTGGCGGCGCTTCGTCGAGCAGGAGCCGCGTGGATCCGACCGCTTGGACGTGCCCATGCTCGTGCGAGCCAACGTCGACGAACGGCGTGCCGCGATTCTGGACGCCCTGCGCGAGGAGCCGAACCTCTCCTTTCGGTCGGTGGCCGGCGACACGGCCGATCTGGTGATCGCGACATTTCTGGCGATCCTGGAGCTGTTCCGGCGCGGATTGGTCCACCTCGAGCAGCGCAGCCTTTTTGGCGATCTGCGCGTTTGCCGGCCGGACGGCGCGTTGAACCCCGCCTGACCTGCTGCTAGCATCGGCCGTGTCTGAGTCGGGCTTCTTTACAAATGCCGTTGCCCTACACTGCGCCGGCCGCGCCTGAGGCGGGCCTGCGACTCCGGTCGCGGCGCTCCCGAGGCAGCCGATCTCGACGACCGAACGTCTGGTTGCTTCTGACGCTGGTGAGCCTGCTTGCGCTGATGCTGATGGTGTCCGCCGCGTCGACTGGCGCGACATGGACGGTGCACGGTCCGGGTTTCAGCGTGGTGCTGCCGGGCGTGCGGATCCACTGAGCAGAATCGTCAGCAATTCGCGCGGCGTGGACGCGAGGTGGACTCTGCCCGGGTGCACGGCGCCCACCTGTTCGGCCGATACTCCGTCGAGCGTCTGCCGCCCATCGAACCCAAACGCACTCCGCGGCAGGACGACATCCTCCACCTCGCACGGCAGTTCCTCGAGCGCGTGCATCAGGTCGACGCCGGTCAAGAGCCCAGAAACGGTGACGTCTTCGCCGAAGAACGTGTTCCTGACGAGCACGACGATCGGGCGCCAGCCGGCCAATTCGTGCCAGCGATCCGCCATCGCCTCGAGCGCCGGACGAGCCAGCGCGCCTGTCAGCCAGGCCACACTCCGCGGCCGTGTCGCACGCACGCGCGGCGTCCGTCGAACTAACGCCGTCCACTCGTCGAGCATGCTGCGCAGCATGCCGACCCCGTTCGACAACACGGGAAACCCGTCGTACACCTCGGCGCCCGGCACGTCACGACCCGCGAGCAAGTACAGCTCGTCGCTCGGGTACACAAAACCTGTGTCGAAACGAGCGCGAAACCGGGACTGCCAGCGTTTGCACTGCTCGACCGCGTTGTGAGCTTCGTC
>JAFAPL010001050.1 GCA_019247135.1 Chloroflexota bacterium
AGACCCCGACCACGACGGGAACCGTCAGGAGCAACCGCTTGACGACGTAGGTGCCCACGGGGGTTTCGAGCTCGGCTTCAGGCGAGGGTCACGTTTCGCAGGTTGGGCCGGCGCCCCGAAAAGGATTGCACGTACCCCTTCACGCGGTTGCTCACCGCCTCGACGAATGCGCCATTGTAGAAGTTGAGCTGAGGCGGATCGTCCATCAACATCTTGTCGATCTTGCGCGCGAGGTCGCGCCGCTGTTCACGCGTCTGGGTTGCATCGCTGCGGAGTGTGAGGAGCAGTTTGTCGAGTGTGTCCTGGTCGTAGTGGCGGTAGCCCTTGCTGCCATTCAGCGTGGTCGAGTGACTGGGCGGCCACAGGTACAGGTCCGGATCGGGGAAGAACGTCGCGGCCGAGAAGCTGAGCTCGTGCTGATAGGCACTGGTCAGGGCGACGAAAGCACCCCACTCCATCTGCACGATCTCGGTCTGGATTCCGACGTCCTTCAGGTTTTCCTGCACGACGATGGCGTTGGACATGAAATCCGGATACGGGGCAGACGATGTATGGAGTTTCAGGGAGGGAATGCCGCTGCCGTTTGGATAACCAGCCTGGGCGAGAAGCTCCTTCGCCTGCTCCACGTCGCGCGCGAGGATTTGTTTGAGCTCGTCGTCGGGTACGGCCCAGTCCGAGAAGCTACTCGGGACGAACCCGGTCAGCACGCCAGCCCCAAAGACCGACTTCTGGATCATCTCCTGACGGTCGACGGCCAGAGAAAAGGCCTTGCGTACGCGCGAGTCTTTGAAGAACGCGAACTTCTCGAAATTGAACCCCATGTTCGTGTTCCACGCGCGTGGGCCGGACAGAATCTGGTAGCCGTTGACCCCGGCGAGCTTCTGTGCGCCTTCGGGCGACACCTGCGCGAAGTCGACGGTGCCGGCGCGGACGGCCGCGATACGCGCGTCCTCGTCGAGCATGATCTTGCCGAAAATCCCGTCGTTCTTCGGAAGGTCCTTCACACGGTAGCCCGGATTCTTGTCGTACACGACCCGATCGGCAGGCACGAACTCTCTCAACTTGTACGCGCCCGTGCCGATCGCCTCCGTCTTGATGTTGAATTTCTTATCGGCGTCCCTGGGGTACATCGTCGCGCCGCGGAGCGACGCATACACGCCCGGCCCGATCGGCCAGGGATTCTTGAGCTCGATGCGGACCGTCTTGGGGTCGACCACGACGGCGCCTTTCACGGACGAGTACCAGTTCTGTGCCCACGACGACTTGATCTCCGGCGACAACAGGCGGTCGGTGGTCCATTTCACGTCGTCTGCCGTGAAATCGGAGCCGTCATGGAACTTCGCGTTCGGGTCCAGGTGAAAGGTCCAGCTCAGGCCGTCGGCACCCTGCTCCCAGGAGGCAGCGAGGCTCGGAACCACGTTCAATTGATCGTCGAACGCCGTCAGCGACTCATAAAAATGCTCGGAGCCCTGAGCGGAGGAGAAATTGGTCTGGACGTGACAATCAAACGAGACCGGGTCGGCGTCCATAGCCATGTTGATGACGTTGGAGGCGGCGGGCGGAGCAACAACCGCCGGGGCGGTGGTCGGTGTGGCTGCCGCGGCGGCAGGCGCGGTTGGGGCTGGGGCGGCAGCGGCTGTCGGGGCCGCCGTCGGCTGGGGTGGCTGCGTCGGAGGTGTTGACGGTGCGGGCGCACTGCAAGCCGCAAGCAAAGGAATCGCCGCCGTCGTCAGGCCTCCAACGATGAAGCCGCGTCGAGTCAGCACGCGAGTCATAGTTGCCTCCTTCTACCAGACTGATGGAACCGGCTTGCAGCTCGGCCCGAGCTCGGCCGCCGCCGCATCCCACATCGCGGCCATGCGTGAAAGTGAGCGTGATCCGGCAGGCTTCATTTCGAAGCCGCGCACCCGACCGATTTTCGCCTCCGCACGCGCGTACGGCGTCAGATACGCATACTTGTAATAGTCCATGAACGTCCGCATCTGGACCTCGATACCAAAACGGTCCGGGTCTACGGCGAACGCCGACTCCGGGTCGATGGTGTGGTGCATGTTGGCGATCGTGACGAGCTCAGCCGGATAAATCTTCAGGATCTCGCGCGCGAGCGCGATGGTGTCAGCGACCGTCGACTCGGTCTGACCAGGGAGATTGAGCGAAAAAAAGATGAACACCGGAAGCTGATGACGCTTGAGGGCTTCGAGGAATCGAAGCAGGCGATCATTGGAGTAAAACTTGCCGTTCAGGCGTCGCACTTCCTCGTTGCCCGAGAGCGGACTGAACGCAATCTGCGAGTCGGACACCACGAACGTATCGACCAGCGCATCCAGCCAGTCGAATCCCGGCATCTGCCAGCATTCGTTGTAAATCCCAATACGCACGTTCCGATCCTGGACCGCTTGAAACAGCCTCGACCAGTACGGCTTGCCCAGCACTGCCGGGTCATGTGAGAGCGAGACCTGGTTCAGGCCGCGCTCCGCCAAACGCGCGATGTCGTCAGCCACCACCTCAGGTCGGCGGGTCAGGATCACTTCCTGGCCGCTCAGCGCCAGGTGGGACTTCTTGGAGCCTCCACAAAAGCCGCAGTTCATGTGGCAGCCTCGTCCGATACACAACCACTGACCGGTCAGACGTCCGAAGTCGCTCGACTCGAACCGGGCATAGCATGGATTAATGAAAAAGCTCGCGTCGACGAAATTCAGTGCCTCGAATTCCGCCGGTCCGGAGTGGTACGAGCGCTCATTGTGGACCGGCTCACCGTCGACCCTGAAGCTCAAGTTCGGGATCGTGTCCGGTTGGAGCCCGCCACCAACGACGCCGTCGGCCAACTGTACGGTGGGCACCTCCGGGTCGCCCCGGATGACATAGTCAACGGCATCGAAACTCGCCATGATCTCCTCGGCAAAACGCGAGGCGGTCATTCCGCCGAGCAGCACGGGCACGTCCGGCCAAACGTACTTGCAGGCGCGCATGACGTCCATTGCCCCGTAGGCATGCTCGTACCAGTGGAGGTCGATCATTACCAGTCGAATATTGTTCTGCTGACGCAGCCATGGCACGAGCCGGAAACTCGTGTCGAGCGCGACCTCCATCGGGTAGTTGACTCCGATAACGTCCAGCCCGCGCTCACGCAGCGCGTTGGCGAGTCCGATGATGCCCATAGGCGCGAGCAGGTAGGGGCTGGCGCCGTTCGCCCAGTCGCAGGGCTTATCGACTGGTAGCTTCGACGGGTGTACGTACAGGATCCCCCCGTCGTTCATGCGCGCACTCTACAGGCGCCCATCGGTCGCGTCAATCAGGTCGCGAGATGCGTCACAGCGGCAGCATCGGCAAGAGCAGGTGCGATCGCCGCTGCGCGTCGTGGTAGACCGTGTTGCTGGCGACGACGCCGTGTGATTCGGTACCAAAGGGACCGCCGGTGTTCAGGTTGCGGTCATACCTCGGGAAGTCGCTGCTCGTCACGTGGACGCGGAGGCGGTGGCCTGCCTTGAAGACCTGAGCCGTCGACCAGAGATCGACGCGGAACTCGTACACCTGATTCGGCGTCAGCAGCGTGGGCTGTGTCATGGATTCGCGGTACCGCGCGCGCAGAATGCCATCGCACACGGACATCGATCGGCCGTCCGGCCAGACGTCGCACAGCCGCACCACCCAGTCGGTATCGGGCGCTGACGAAGCTGCCTGCAGGATGGCCGTCACCGGGCCTGCCACCGCGAGGTCCGTTTCCAGCACGTTCGACGTGTACGTCAGCATGCGGTCTTCGATGGGCCGGTGATCCTTCGGCCCAAGCTGTGGATAGAGCAGCAGGCTCGGGACTGGCGCCTGGGGGTCGTACGTGAAGGTGTCGGGTGCTTCGTCAGAACTCGCAGGTTGCTCAAAGGACAGCGTGCCACCCGAACCGAGAAACAGCGGACGGTACGTGATTCCAGGCGGCGGCCAGGTGTCCAGGTCCAGCCAGCGATTCGCTCCCATCAGAAACGCTCGGACGGGTGGACCGTCCAACACGCCACTGGCTGTACCGTTCAGCCAGCGGTCGTACCAGCGGACGCGCTGCGCGTGCAGGTCGAAAGCGGCATCAGGTCCAAAGTCCAGGTCACCTGCCTGGCTCTGATTGGTGTTGGCAGGCCCATGTACCCAGGGGCCAACGACGAGGCGCTGGGAGCGCCTGGCTGCCTCGGTCCTGGCGTTGGCCTGAATCCCCTGGAATGCTCGCAACTGCCCTCCCAGGAACACATCAAACCAGCCGCCGACGTGCAGCATCGGCACGTCCACGTCCGCGTACCGGCTCGCCATGCTGCGCGCGTGCCAGTAGGGTCCATCATCTGGATGGCGGAGGTGGTCGAAGTAAAAGCCTGCAAGGTCTAGCCCTTCGAGCGGAGGGCAGTCCATCAGCGGCAGGTGGTTGAGCCAACGGTCCAGCCCTTGCGAAAGCGCCTGCTCCAGTCGCTCCCGAGCGCCAGGGAACCTGGTGGCGGCGCGCGGGTGTGACAACCACGACAGGCACGTATTCAGCGTCCACGAGCGAGTGAAATAGAACTGGTTCGCGCCATCGCGATATACCCAGTCGCGATAGAGATCGCCGCCGCCCTCACGTGGTGAGAGCGCGCGCAGGTGAGGCGGCCGCGTAGGCGCGATCAGGTACTGCGTGAAGCCGGAATATGAGCCGTCCACCATGCCAACGTTCCCGTTCGACCATGGCTGTGCCGCGGCCCACTCGACGGTGTCATAGCCGTCCTGGTGCGTACCGGAGCCATCATCGCGAAAAGGATCGAGCTCACCCTCCGAACCAAAGGCCCCCCGCACGTTCTGGCCGAGCACCGCGTACCCGCGCTGCGCGTAATACGGCGCGTATGCGCCAATTCGGGCTCCGAGCTCGTAACCCACGCGCTCGAGGATCACAGGAAAGCGACCGCTGGCCTGGGGGCGGTACACGTCCGCGCGCAGGATTGTGCCGTCGCGCATGGGCACGGGTACGTCGCGTTCGATCTCGACCTCGAACGTCGGCTCGCTAACGCCTGATCGGACGGGAGGGGTCGACATGGCGGACCTCCTGAAGCTGGCGCCACCTACGATACTCGCCGTCGCCGCCGCTGGTCGAAGCGGCAGATTTATTCTGGACGATACAGCCAGTAGCCCGTGAGCTGGCCGGCCGGGGCATAGACCGCGCGCAGTGCGAGACGCACTGTTTCGGTATACCGCGCCGAGATGAGCGGCCTCACCGGATCGTCCAGCGACGTGGTGAGCACGACCAATCCGAACCGCCGCGCCGCAATCGCATCCAGTATCGGCTGCTCATTCCAGATGCCCTGCGTCGCAAGAATGGTGAACACCACAAATTCGAACTCGACACGTTTGCCGGCCTCGACCGCGATGCCCGGGTCGTCCGTCAGCACCGCGCCAGGTTCTCGAGCCGCCATCGCGACCAGCTCCGCTCGGGCGGTCGGCTGATTGTCACGACGTGCGAACTCCTGCTCGAGCGCCTGCGAGACGTTGGCCTGATACGCGGGTACGCTGGCCAGCAGTGCCACGAATACGAGGGCAGCCAGGCCCGGTGCCGTGAACAAACGGCGCTCCGGCCTCACCTCGCGGATTCGCATTGCCACCACGCCGATGAGGACGCTGGTCGCGGCTGACAGCTCCAACCAGTAATTGGAGGAAGCCCCGAGCTTGCCCACCGTCAGAAGCGTTTCCACTCCGGCCAACACGAAATACGCCTGCCACAGACGTTCGGGCCGTCTCGCGCACAGGCCGAATGCTGCGACGGCGGCCACCAGCGGCAGGGCATTGAGCTGCAGGAAGCTGCCGATCATCGCGGCAAAATACGTCAGATCCTGCGGGTTTGCGTTGGCGAGCACCGTATGCCAGAGCAGTTGGCCCTCGGTCAGGCGGACTCCGATCGCGATGCTTGCCGCCAGGCAGCCGAAGAACACTGCGCCAAAGTCCAGCATGGACCGACGCGCTGGCCAGAGCGTCAGCACGACAGCGGCCGCGGCCACGAGATAGCTCTGCTTGGTCAGGAACGCCCCCGCGAGCGGTAGCGCAGCCAGCGTCGTCCGTCCGCGGGTGGCCAGTGCGAGGCCGATCAGCGTCAGACAAAGCGCGAGTGGATCCACGCGGTGCGCGGATGCCCATAACAGCGCGGTCAAGTTTTGCGTGAGAAACAGTCCCGCCGCCAACACACCTCCGGACCAACGGCCGGCGATCTGTCGCACGCTCCACACCAGCATCGCGGCCGCCACAAGCGTCGCCGCCACCGATACGACCCGTCCCGGTCCGTAGCCGGTATCTCCCGCGAGATGCTGGAGTCCGGCGACGACGACATAGTAGACAGGTGGATACGCGGTGACCGTTAGCGGGAGGGCGTCGGGCGTCGCATACAGTGGTTGACCCAGTCCGATGCGCCGGACCTGGTCGAGCACGATCGCCTCACCGTAGATATATTCACTCGGATAGCGGATGCGTTCCAGCGTGCTCCATGCGGCGCACAACAAATACATGCCGATGAGCACGGCCACTCCCAGCCACAAGCACGTGGCCAGGCGCCTCAGGCCGCGGTGCACTTTCTCAGCGCCAACACCGCCACCACAGCTACAGTCAGGCCGGAAATCGCCGCGCCGATTGCGAGCGCAGGCGAATCGTAGACGAATTGCACGGAGTGATCACCAGGCGGCACGGCCACGGCGCGCAGAGCTCCGTCGGCCAGCTCGATCGGGGTGGGCACGCCATCCACGCGCGCGTGCCAGGCCGGATAGTACGTGTCGCTGAGGACCAGCCAGGCCGGCGCGCCCGCGTGTACGTGGAGGCGAACGTCATCACCTGGCAGTTCCACGGGGTTGCCGTCCCATGTAACGGATTCATCCGCCGCACTGCCGGTCGACTCCGTCGATTGCTCCGCCGGCGTGCCGTCCAGGACGACTGTACGCCGCGGGTCGATTTCACCGGACGCCAGCCCGGCGAGTGCATGTTCGGCATCCATACGAACCGCACCGTGTACGAGCCACGCCCGCGGCAGCGCCAGCTCATTTTCCAGCACTCTGACCTGGTCGTCCAGATAGACCGTCTGAAGCGCACGCGTGATATGCGACTCGGACTCGTCGGACGCGGGCTGGGCCGCCACGACGATATACCGCACACCGAGCAGGTCCAGTAAGCGCGAATCGAGCCCGGACTCGAAGACGTCACTCTGATGATAATTTTGCGGCTGGGCGTTCAGGGCACTCATATAGGCGTCGAATCGAGCAAGATGAATCGGATCGTAGCCCTGAACGTCGTACAGCCCCGCAAGCATGGCGCGATTGTTCACACCCAGCGCGACGACGCGAGGGGACGCCCAGCGAAGTGTGTATGGGAGTGGTCCACCAGAGACGTGCTGAGCGTATCCGACCACTCGCGCGGGCCGCGCCGCGGTCACACCTTGCAGGAAACGCTCAGCCGCTGTCGGAGCGTAGTACGCGTCTGGGTCCAGATGGTGAATTTCGTATGCACCGGTGGCGACCTGCGCATCCTCCAGTTGTATGCGCCAGCTGAGGCTGAGATCGAACACCGCCAGCAGAAGCAGCACACCGGCCAGGGCGCGCCCCCAGTGGCGAACCGTCATCAGACGGCTGAGCAGCGCTCCTGAGAGCAGCGCAGGCCCGATGAACCAGATCAGTAACGCTCGTTCCGGCGCATGCTCGTGCATCGGCCCGAAGCCGGGCAAAACGGACAAAGCGACGTGTAGCGGGGTGGGCTGCCAGCGTGCCAGAACGAGCACGAGCACGGAGGTCACGGTAAAGAAAGGCACCGCGTAGCACGCTCGTATGATGAACGGAGCACACACGGCCATGAGCAGCACGCTCAGACCGGCGTAGTGAAAACCAGGCTGAAGTAAGCGAGTCTGCCAATCCTCGATGATGCCCCAGTCCATCAGTCCGGCCGTCGGCGACTGTAGACCGGCGGCTCCGTAACCACCGGGCAGGTTCGACACGAGGTTGTATTCGAGCCTGGGCAAAAGCCCGACCGCCGCCAGGCCAAAACCTATGCCAACGGGGGCGACCTCGTGCATCAGCAACGTGCGTATCCCGCCTCGCGACCGGCTGATCGAACGGTACGCAGCGTACGCGCAAAGCAGCACCAGCGCGTAGTACGCCCCCTGCCCAATCCACGCGGCCAGTATCTGACTGATAGCGAGACCGGTCACTGCCCACCATCGCGCACGCGACGGGGTGCCTCGCGCTTGAATTGCGCGCTCCAGCCCCAGCAATCCAAGTGGCAGCCAGGCAGCCACGTCGGCGTACGCGAAGCAACACACGTTGTGTCCAAGAAAGAAGCCGGAGTAGCTATACGCAAAGCCGCTCGCGAATGCGCCGACCGGGTGGATTCCGAGGCTGCGTGACAGCGCGTACGTCGCCAGTGCCGCCAGCAGCACGTGGAAGAGCATGTACGCGGCGGCCGCCTGCGGGAGCGGCAGAAGCGTGAAGAAGAGCATGGCCGGGAGGTAGGCCCAACCGGATTCCGGGTCCGCCGCGAATGGGGTCCCCGCAAACTGGAACGGATTCCACATCGGAATGTGCCCGCTCCGCAAGCTCTCGCCGAGGTACGCGTACCACGGGTAGAACGCGGTTGCGGTATCCATCCCGAGCGGAGTTCCATCTCGCACCAGGTCGTAGATCGTCACTCCAGCAATGGCGCACAGACCCGCAACCCAGGGCAGATTTCGCACCTCAGCCTGCCCGCGCCGGCGTAGCGTTAGATGTGAACTTTCTCGATGGTCTGCTGCTGGCCGGCGCGGTCCTCCGCCCACTTCTTCAGCGGCACGTCATCCCAGTTCTTGATGAGCCAGTACCGCGACGACGGCTCCCAAAAAGGATCGCTGCCCAGCGGATCACCACCCGATGGGTCAAGTGCCCCGAGCAACTGGCGGCGGATCGGCGAGCTGCGCTCGATCAGGTCCGGGTCCTGCTGGATGTAATCCGTGGGCCGGAGCCAGCGATAGTGGTACCCGACATAGAAAACCTTGCGCACCAGATTCGACAGGTTCGGCGTGACGCAATGCCACACCTGCGTCCTCCAGAGCAGCGCGGTGTTTGGCCGTACGTTGAGCTCGATGTACTGCTCGTCGGGCACGCGATACTGCATGTCGCGCAGCTCTTGCGGGGACCGGCGGTGGCTGCCCGGGACCAGGCAGATGGCGCCCGAATTCTTCGCTGTCAGATCTGACAGGTAGTACCCGACCTTGATCTCCATGAACGGCAGACGCCCGTCGTTCGACGGCGCCTCGAATAGATACGGCCCCGCCAGATCCGGATGCCAGACCAGGTTCTTGTACCCCGCCGCGTGATCCGCGCCTTCACCGGTACCCAGTTCGCCCGGCACCATGCCCTCGGGATAGGGCGGGCGGTAGTCCAGGTGCGTCGTGCGAATCTGAATGTTCCAGCCGATCGCGTCCACCACAAGCGGCAGGATCCGCGGATTGTCAATCAGGTCCAGGAAAGCCGCGTGGTGGGTCAAGGCGTTCCGCAGCGCGAACGGGTCGCTCTCCGATACACCTTTCTCGGCGCGGATGCGCGCGGCAACTTCGTCGATCGCGTTCAAAAGCCGATTGAATTCGGAGTCGCTGAAGAAATCCTCGATGACGATGAAGCCCTGTTCGTCGAAACTACGCCGCTGCTCGTCGGTCATCGCCAGATGCGTGCCTGGTTCCGCCACTGCCATGACCCTTCAGAATACCTCCGCCGACGCCTTCAACGTCTGAGCAGGAGCGTGAGTGCCGCGACAGCGGCCAACGCAAGACAGAACCAGCCCGGCGCGGCGAGCTGATTGAGCAATAGCGCAGCTCCGCCAAGCAGCGCCGCCGCGCAGATGACGGCTCCGGCCAGCCCCGCCGACCGCGGTCGCCGCGCCGAGCCGTTGCGCCGAGACGAGCCATTGCGACCATCTTCGACGACGCGCACCTCCAGTTGCCCGGCCTCGGCTCTCGCCAGCACGCGATCGAGGCTGGCCGGCAGCGTCAGCAGTATGCGGCCGGCGTCCACTAACTGCGTCATGATCTGCTGGGCGTTCTGCGTGGCGCCATTACCCGAGAGTCCAAGGAAACGCTGCGCATACGGAAGCGCCACGGCGACGAGGTTGAACTCGGGCGCCAGGCCAGTCGCGAGACCGGAAAGTGTGCCGATGGCGCGGCCGCTGAAGGCGAACTGAGACGGGATGTGGAACGGCTGTCGGTAGAGCACGTCCTCGATCTCGTGCGCCACCTCCGAGACGTTCAGATCCCGCACCTGACCCAGCGTCATGCCGTGGTACTGCTCCATCATCAGCGCCACGCCGCGCTCGATGGCCGGCAGATTCGCGCCCTCGCCGATGAAGCCGAGGCGAGCGAAGGCCGACACCATCGCATGCGGGTTGTTGACCACGAACCCGAGGAAGAGCTCCCTGAGTCCCTGCTTGGTCGCACGGCTCAGTGAACCCACCATACCGAAGTCGACCAGGGCGACGGTCGGCTCAGTCGGCGTCGGTCCGGGCTGCACGAAAATGTTGCCGGGGTGTGGGTCGGCGTGAAAGAAACCAACCTCGAAGAACTGGTAGAAGTACGCCTCAACTGTCCGTGTCGCGACCGCGAGTCGGCTGATGCCCGCCGCCTCCAGCTCCGCATAATTGTTCACTTTGATTCCATCGACCCACTCCAGGACAAGCACCCGTCGCGACGTGTACCCCTGGATGACCTGCGGGATCACGATGCCCGGCCGACCCTGGAACATCTCCTGGAAGCGCCGCGCGTTGCTAGCCTCGCGGACGTAGTCAAGTTCTTCGAACAGCGTGCGCCGAAACTCGCGATACACGCCATTGAGGTCGATGAAGGCCGTCGTGTCGACGAAGCGACCGATGACCCAGATGACGAAGCGGAGCGTACTCAGATCAGTCGAGACGAGTCGCTCGATGTTCGGCCGCTGGACCTTGACCGCGACCGTCTCGCCGGTGGCGGCCAGGACGGCTCGATGGACCTGACCCAGAGAGGCCGCGGCAGTCGCGTCGCTTTCGATAGAGCGGAACAGTGCGGCGATTGGCTGATGCAGCTCTGACTCGATCACCGACACCACGTGTCCGAAGGGCGCGGGCGGAACCTCGTCCTGCAATGAGCTGAGCACGTCCAGGGCTCGTTGGGGGAGCAGGTCGGCACGCGAGCTGAGAAACTGGCCGAGCTTGATCATGACGCCGCCAAGCTCGATAGCAGTTCTGCGAAAAGCGACGAGCACATCGATCAACACATCCAGATCGGGCTGTGCGTCCACGTCGCCTCGTTCGCGGGCGCGAAGCACTCGGCGACGTTCGCGATAGATCACCCAGATCGTCCAGAGGAGCAAGCGCGACACCCGCACGAAGCGGATCGCCTGAGTGAGCCGATTGATGCGGACTGACCGCGTCGGTCGGCTTACAGACGGCGCTGTTGCGGGTCGAGTCTGCGTCAGGTTCACGTACGCCAACTATCCCGCATCGCCGGCGCACCGCGCAGAGTTTCGAGATTGCCGCCGCGCTATGTGCCTTTCTTGACCGCGACCAGGTCCCACCGCTCAGGAGTCGCAAGCATCTCGAGTGTGGTGATCGGTCTATGGTCCATTCGGAGGAGGGGATTCAGTCGGCCCGGCCGAGGGGGTCGGAGCCGGCGTTGGCGTCGCCGCGATCACCTGCACGGTCACGGCCTGCGTGAGCTGCCCGCCGTCATTTGTCACCGTCAATGCGTAGGTTGACGTGCGATCGGGTACGACATCGATGTTCTGCAAGACGCTGGGCGCGCCGCCGGTGTCTTGCTGCAGGATCGTTCGGCCCTGCGAGTCTCGGAGCAGCACACTGTTCGTATTCTGGGCGCTGAAGCTCAGCGTGGCGGTTCCACCTTCGTCGACGCTGACGGGTGAAGCGACGAAGAAGTCCAGCTTGGGCGGCGCCACGACTGCTGGCTTGACCAGCACCTCGACCCGCTTCGACACGGTGCCTCCGGCATTGCTCGCCGTCAGCGTGTACCAGGTCGTCGTGTCCGGCTCTTCGGTGAGCTGGCCGACGCTGGCGTCGATGGGCTGCTCTGGTTGACTCTGGTCGTCCTGGTCAGCGCCGGCACGGATCTTCAGGGATGTATACCCCG
Source organism: Chloroflexota bacterium (assembly GCA_019247135.1). Next base: position 12,110 of record JAFAPL010001050.1, read on the forward strand.
TGCCCGACCACGCCAGCGTGACTGGACTGCCCTGGGCAATCGACGCGGGCGTGGCCGCAAACGTTGTGAGCTGTGGCGGTGCGATGGCGACGTGCTGCTTGGATATCTCCGTATCACCAAACTCGTCAGTGACTGACAACTCGTACGAGGTTCCGCTGTCGGTCGGATGATCGACCAGTTGGTCACTGATTGGACCGCTGGCCAGGTCGCGCGTCTGGCCGCTGCCTTCAGATAACGCGGTCAGAGCAATGGTCAGGGGTCGGTCGGGCGCGGCGACGATCTTCCACACGAGCTGCACCGCGTCTCCTTCGCGCGCCAGCGTGGTGGGAGTGGCGGTGAAGACCTCGGCATGCGGTCGGGCGTGGACCTGGATGACCTGGTCATTGGTTTTGGTGAAACCAAACGCGTTGTTTGCCTGCAAGATGTACTGGGTCGTTTGCTCGGGTGTTTCGGTCCACTCGTCGTATGTCTCGCTCAACTGATCCAGAAACTTGATGTTCTTGCCCGCGTAGTTCGAGTTCAGAATGGTGAAGAATGTGGCATGCTGGACGGTCATCGTGAACTTCACCTTCTGGCCGGCGACAATGTCAGTATGGTCTGCGCTAAAGCTGACGATTTCGGGCGGCTGAAAGAAGGTCCAGAGCAAAATCAGCGCCGCGGCAACGACCACCAGGAATGGGAGGCGCTGGAGTATCCAGCGTCCGACCGCCTGCAATTTCGTCGAGATGCGCGGCGGACACTCGAGGTAAGAGTCCGTCGTGGCGACGGCTGCTCCAGACGTCGCGGTCACGGAGAAGTGGTACTGGAGTGGATCGCCTAGCCAGTGGCGGCGGCGTACGACCACTGCCAGACGCGCGCGCTCGGCGCCACATGGCTCCAGCGGCAGCTGCGGTGTTTCCCAGCTGAATAAGAGCCGCGGCGCGTCTTGATCATTCGATCCAACAAAGCCCCGAGGCACACGTGCGAACATGCCTGCGCCCGTGACGTCCGTCGCGGTCGCGGCGAGATCGATAGTTCCGCGTGCATTTCCCGTGTTCCGAACCTGCCACGAGTACTCACCGCGGCTGAAGCGTGTGCGTGCGCTGCCCTGTTTGAGTTCCACGGAGTGGAATGGAACAATCACCAGCATCGCCGACACCTCGCGGCGCAGGCGCGGCGTGGAGCGTGTCGTCACTCGCACCGTAAAGGGGTGCTCGCCCGCGGCTGAATGACACTCGCGTGGCGGGTTGAAGACGACCTGCATCCGCGCCTGCGCGTCTGACGCCGGAGCGAGGCGCGACTGCGTTTGAAACAGACCCGTTTCGACGCGCCGCGCCGTGGTGGTCTGGTAGGCGAGGCTGTACCACGTCGGCGGTAAACCGCGGACCTCTACGATGAACTGATCGACGTGGTCGGTAAAATTGATGACCCGAACATTGCTCGTCACCGCCGCACCCGGCTCGACACGCATCTCTGGTGGCGCGAGCTCCAGCAGGATCTGATCGTCGTCGACGAGCTGGACCGCGCCCTCGGGCTGATGAAATTGCAGGGCGATCCCGGCAATTTGAACCGTCTGGCCGTGCTCCAGCGGAACCTCGAGGCCGGGCGGGACGGATTCGCCGTCGACGGCTGTTGGATTCAGCGCGCCGGTCTCGACGCGCAGCAGCCAGTCGCCGTCGCGCTGGTACAGCGAGGCATGCTTGCGCGAAACGGTGCGTCCATTGGGCAGGTCGGCGAGGTCGATATCCGGGATTTCGGTGCGTGTCTCGGATCTGCGCCCGAGCGACAACTCGCGACCCGGCTCTGCCACCAGCGGGAATGAAACGTCCCCGCAGCGGAGCTCCGCTGATGGCGCGCCGCTTGCCGGCGGCGACTGGGTCGCTACCCTGGCGCCCTCTGCCGAGCTGTGTAGGACGCCATCCGTTGTTGTCACGCCTCGAAGTCCAGGACGTCCAGCGGACGTCGACGCTGCTGGCCAAAGACGGCCAGGTTGACGCCGAGCTCCAGCGCAGCACGGATGCGCTCACGCCCGAGTGCTTGCTCGCGCGGGCCACCCTCCCAGGCGCAGCCGTAGTCTGAACGGCTCAGAACGATCCCACCGCCCTCCAGCAGTGGCGGCCCACCCTGAAGTGACAGCGGAGGGCCAGCCAGGACGTGACGCGATAGGAGGAGTGGATGCCACCGCTCGACTGGCCGAAGCTCCACCTCCAGGTCTTCGGCCACCGTCTCCACCGACGATGCGAACTCCTGCCAGTTGCCAGAGCGACACGCGTCGGCGAAGAGGACACCGCCGGTGGCGAGGAAATCACGCACACGTGCTTGCTGCTGCGCGCTCAGCTTCGGAAAACCGTGTTGCCCTGTCAAATACAGCATCGAAACAGGTGGCAGAGGCTGGTTCAGGTCGACGACTCCGCCCCAGCGCGCGCGATACGAGGTGCTCTGGGTCAATTCACGCGCGACAAATCGCACGCCGAGTCGGTGCGTGTCAGCGTCGTCCGCACCGTCTTCGGCCCGAGGATTGGCCAGTTGCGCGATGGCGAGGTCGGGCCTGGGCCGAACAAGCTGACGCTCGCGGTAGCGGAGGTCTATTTC
>JAFAPL010000847.1 GCA_019247135.1 Chloroflexota bacterium
AGGAACTGGCTGACGGCAGGGCCGCCGTGATCGGCTTCTGCGGCGCACCGTTCACACTCGCGTGCTACCTGATCGAAGGCCGGCCCTCCCGCGAGTACGCGCTGGCCAAAGCGCTGATGCTGCGTGAGCCGCAGACCTGGGCGGCGCTGATGGATCGCCTGACCGAGGGCATGATCGTGTACCTGAAGGCGCAGATCGCGGCCGGGGCCGACGTCATTCAGGTGTTCGACAGCTGGGTCGGCGCACTGTCTCCGGACGACTACGCGCGCTCAGTTCTTCCCTGGATGCGGCGGATCTTCGAGGCGCTCCGCGCGAGTGGTGCCCCCACGATCGCGTTCAGCACCGGAACCGCATCGCTGCTCGAGCTGATCGCATCGGCCGGCAGCGATCTCGTGAGCCTGGACTGGCGGGTTCGGCTCGACGAAGGCTGGCGTCGGGTGGGCCATGACAGGGGCATTCAGGGCAATCTCGATCCGGTCCGGCCGCTGGCCGGCTGGGAAGTCACACAAGCCGGTGCTCGCGACATCCTGGAGCAGGCCGCCGGTCGGCCCGGCCACATCTTCAATTTGGGACACGGCGTGATGCCAGATACGGATCCAGCGCTGTTGAAGCGGCTGGTTGACTTCGTGCACCTGGAGGCCGGACGCGCATGACCCGCACCGGCGTCGTGCTCATGACGTACGGCTCACCCCGCGACCTGGACGACGTGGGCGCATACATCACCCGTGTGCGCGGCGGACGGGAGCCATCTCCCGAGCTCCTGGCGGAGTTCCGCCGGCGCTACGCGTGTATCGGCATGTCGCCCTTGATCGACATCACGCGCCAGCAAGCGGACAGTCTGGAAGATGCGTTGGGTGACGAGTTCGCCGTCGACGTCGGCATGCGCTTCTCCGAGCCGTCGATCAGATCAGCTGTCCACTCGCTGCGCGGGCGTGCCGTCGAACGCATTGTCGGACTCATCCTCTCGCCTCAGTACTCGCCGATCCTGATGGGCGGCTATGTTCAGGCGTTGGAAGGCGCGGCTGACGGCCTGCCGACTCGAGTCGTCGAATCCTGGCACCTGAATCCCGCGTTCATCGACGTCCTCGCCGCGCATATCCGAGCAGCGCTCGCGCACTTCCCAGCCGAAAAGCGAGGCAGCGTACCCGTCTTGTTGACTGCGCACAGCCTGCCAAAGCGGGTCGTCGACCGTGAGCCCGACTACGTCGAGCAGCTTCAGCAAACGGCGCATGCTGTCGCGAGTGCGGCCGACCTCGCATCCGAGCGCTGGTCCTTCGTGTATCAGAGCGCCGGGCACACGCCTGAAGAGTGGCTCAAACCAGACATGCTGGACGTCCTGCCCCAGCTTGCCGCCGCCGGGCACCGTGACGTGGTGGTCGCGCCCGTGCAGTTCCTGGCCGACCATCTGGAAACCCTCTATGACGTCGACGTCGCCGGCCGTGAACAGGCTCTGTCAGCGGGCTTCGAAACCTTCGCACGGGTGCCCGCTCCCAACGCTTCACCCGATTTCGTCGCCGCATTGGCGAGCGTGGTGCGAGGCGAGCTGGCCGCGTGGGATGTCGCGCAGCGTGGGGCCGCGTGGTCGATCGTGTAATCCGGGTTGGCACGCGCGCGAGTGCGCTCGCACGGGTGCAGACGCAGTCCGTGGTGGATTCCCTGCTCGCTCTGGGTGAGTTTCAAGTGGAGATCGTGCCAATCACGACGGGCGGCGATCGCAGTCAAAGCACCAACAAGCCAACCGACGACTGGGGTACTGGCGTCTTCGTCAAAGAGCTGGAGGCGGCACTCCTGCGCGAGGACATCGATATCGCGGTTCACAGTCTCAAGGACCTTCCGCCGTTGATTCCGACGGAGCTCACGCTCGCGGCGTTTCCAATACGCGAGGATCCGCTAGATGTGCTGGTCACCACTGGCGGCGTCCACCTTGATGAGCTCGAGCCAGGGGCGCGCGTTGGAACAAGCAGCGCCCGGCGAGTGGCATTCCTGCGCGCGGTAAGACCCGACCTGCAGTACCTGCCGATTCGAGGCAACGTCGAGACGCGTCTGCGCAAGATGACTGACGGCGAGTACAGCGCGGTCGTCCTGGCCAGTGCAGGCCTGCGTCGGCTCGACCTGGAGGTCGCATCGGTCGTGCTCGAGCCCGAGCTGTTGCCGCCAGCGCCCGGGCAGGGCGCTCTGGCCATCCAGGCGCGCGCAGGTGATCGTGAGATTCTTGGTCTGGTCGAGCCGCTTCACGACCCGGTGACCGCCGCGGCCGTCCGCGCCGAGCGCCGCCTGATGGCGCTGCTCGACGGCGGGTGTCGTCTGCCAGTCGGTGCGTTGGCAACGCCCGAAGGCACAGCCCTGCACCTCCTCGGAGGGTACGCGGCGGATCAGGAGAGCATTCGTATCGATCGCGTGTCGGGCGATTTTGCGCAGCCAGAAATCGTCGCCGAGACGCTCGCCCAACGGCTGCAGACTCGAACCCGGGTGCACGTGTGAGAGTGTTGAACACGCGCCCGCGCGAGCAGGCCGGCGAGCTGAGCCGCTTGCTGCGACTGTCGGGCTTCGAGCCAGTCGAAGTGCCCGCGATCGAGGTGATTTCGGCGGTCGATTCGGGCGATCTGGCGAAGATAGGGCAGCACCTGCAGGCTGGCGATTACGCATGGATCGTCTTCTCGAGCGCGAACGCGGCGAAGTTTCTCGACCTGCCACTCGGCGCCGCGCCCGTCCTGTGTGGCACCGCGACCGCCAGCTCGCTCGGGGTTCGCCCAGCGATCATGCTCGAGCGCTTTTCAGCACAGGCAGCGCTCGAGACACTCGAGCCGCTCGTGCAACCAGGTCAGCGTGTGCTCATACCGCGAGCGGCCGAGAGCCGCGACGAGCTGACCTCGGGGCTGCGAGAACTCGGCGTCGTGGTCGATGCACCGGTCTGTTACCGAACCGTCGCCGCCAACATCCCGGCGTGGGAACCGGTCGACGTGATCACGCTGTGCAGCCCATCCGCCGTCAGTGCCCTCGTTGCGGCATGGAGCGCGGTAGCAGTGAATCGCTCGCGCGTCGTCTGCCTGGGCACCACCACAGCTGATGCCGCGGGCGTGGCGGATGTCCGGGTTGACGCGACGGCGCGGTCAACCAGCATGTCGGCGCTCGTCGCGGCCGTGGATTCACTCGTCGGAGCTCGCGCGTAATGGCTCTGGGCAAGCTGGTCATGGTCGGCCTCAGCCATCACAACGCCCCGCTCGAGCTGCGCGAACGGCTCGCGTTCGACCAGGATGTCTGGCGCCGCCACGCCCCGGCAATGCCGACCGTCCTGCTCTCAACCTGTAATCGCGTCGAAGTCTACGCGTGGGCCGAATCGCGTCCTTCCGCCTGCATCGCCAGGCTCGAGCGCGCCCTCGCGCGGACGGCGGCCGTGTCCCTTGACGAGCTGCGCCCGCATCTCACGCAAGCACTCGGCCAGGATGCGGTGCTTCACCTCGTGCGGGTGACGGCGGGACTCGACTCGTTGATCGTGGGCGAAGAGCAGATCCGCGGTCAGGTCCGCGATGCGTTGCGCCACGCTGGTCTGCATGGGTCGACGGCGGCGCCATTGCGCGGTGTCTTTGAGCGCACATCCGAGTCAGCGCGGCGTATCCGAGGCGCGACCAAGCTCGCGAAGCAGCCCTCGATCGCGACCGCAGGCGTACACGTCCTCGTGCACGTCGTTCCAGGCGGCCTGGCTGGCAAGAGCATCGTTGTGCTCGGGGCCGGCGTGATCGGCCGCGCGGCAGTCGAATCGCTGTCTTCGCATCGCTGCAGGGTTCGGGTGCTCAATCGCACCCCCGAGCACGCGAAGCAGATGCCTCGTGCCGTCCGCATCGACAGCCTCGAGGTCTTGTCCGAGGCTCTCGTGGAGGCCGACGTCGTTATCGGGGCGACCGCGTCGCGTCAGCCCATCGTCGACCTTCAGACGTTGCAAGCATGCATGCAGCGCCGTGCTGGCCGCCCGCTGGTCCTGCTCGACATCGCGGTACCACGAGACGTCGATCCGCGCGCACGAGGCGTGGACGGCGTGATCTTGATTGATCTCGACGATCTCGAGCGCGAATGCCCGGTCGACGTCGCCGAACGACGCTCAGAGCTCGAACGCGCCGAGACACTCGCGCGGGAGGAAGCCGATCGGCTCAGCGATTGGCTGCGACTACGCTCGGTCGGTCCAGTCATCAGTGAGTTGCGCGGATATGGCGAGCAGGTGCGCGCGGCCGAACTGCGACGCTCGGCCGCACGGCTCAAAGGGCTCACACCCGAGCAGTCTGCCGCCGTCGACGCGCTCACGGTCAGCATCGTCAAGAAGTTGCTGCATGGTCCAACCGTCGCGCTGCGCGATTCGACAACGCCAAGCCGTTCGCGACGGCGCATTCTCCGCCTGATGCGGCTGTCGCAGCGAAGGAGCGCTTGAGTATGAGCATCGAAGAAGTACGCCGTACACGCGCGACGTTCCCCATTGCGAGACCGCGCCGACTCAGGCGTACGGACGTGCTGCGGCGGATGGTGCGCGAAACGCGCCTGTCGGTAGACAGCTTGATTTGTCCGGTCTTCGTGGTTCCGGGTGCGGACGTGCAGGAAGAGATCCCGTCTATGCCAGGCGTGTACCACCAGTCGGTCGATCGCCTGGTCGAAGATGCCCATCGCGTCGCGGATCTGGGTATTCCCGCCATGCTGCTGTTCGGTCTGCCACACACCAAAGACTGGGAAGGCTCCGAGGCATGGGCCGAGGACGGCATCGTCCAGCAAGCGCTTCGCGCCATCAAGCGCGCAGTGCCATCCCTCGTCCTCATCGCGGATACGTGCCTGTGCGAGTACACGAGCCACGGGCATTGCGGCATCCCTGGACCTGACGACCAGCCAGGTTTCATCGACAATGATCGCTCGCTGGGGCTGATCGCGCGATCGGCGGTCGCGCAGGCCGAGGCGGGTGCGGACATCGTCGCGCCGTCCGACATGCTCGACGGCCGCGTTGGAGCGATCCGCGCGGCGCTCGACGACCGCGGACTGGTGGACACCGCCATCCTCTCGTACGCCGCGAAGTACGCGAGCGCTTTCTACGGGCCGTTCCGTGAGGCCGCGGACTCCGCTCCGCAGTTCGGTGATCGACGCGGGTACCAGATGGACCCGCCGAATGGTCGGGAGGCACTGCGGGAGGTCGAGCTGGACCTGACTGAGGGCGCCGACATGGTCATGGTCAAGCCGGCGTTGCCGTACCTCGACGTGGTGCACGCGGTGAAGACGGCGCACCCCGACGTGCCGCTGGCGGCGTACAACGTGAGCGGCGAATACGCGATGCTCAAAGCGGCCGTCCAACGTGGCTGGCTCGACGAGCAGCGCGCGGTGATGGAAGCCCTGACGTCCATTGCGCGTGCGGGCGCCGATCTCGTCATCACCTACTACGCCAGGGACGTAGCCCGCTGGCTCGGGATTCCAAAAGGGGTCTAACCCCTTGTGTTTCTCTGTGCCGTCAAGGATCAGGCCGTGTACGAATGAGTAACGTCCAGGCGTCGACCGCACGGTCGCAGCAGCTCTTCGAGGAAGCGCAGGAGTTGCTGCCTGGCGGCGTCGACTCACCCGTGAGGGCGTTCAAGGCCGTGGGCGGCACCCCGCGCTTCATCGCGCGTGGCAAAGGCAGTCATGTCTGGGACGTCGACGGCCACCGCTTCATCGACTATCTCGCGTCATGGGGTCCCCTGATCGCTGGTCACGCCCACCCGGGCGTCGTCGCCGCCATCCAGGAAGCCGCCGCCAACGGCACCAGCTTCGGCGCCACCACCGAAGCCGAGCTCGAGCTGGCCCGATTGGTCAAGGCCGCCTTCCCGTCCATCGACCTGGTGCGATTTGTCAGCTCCGGCACAGAAGCGACCATGACCGCCCTCCGTCTCGCGCGGGCCTACAGCCGACGCGAGATGATTCTCAAGTTCGACGGCGGCTATCACGGCCACGCGGACGGCCTGCTCGTCAAGGCCGGCTCCGGGCCGTTGACGCTCGGCGCGCCCGATTCGCCGGGCGTGCTCGCGGGTCGCACCCTGTCCGTGCCCTACAACGACGTGCGCGCCGTCCGCGAAGCCTTTGAAGCTCATCCGCGGCAGATCGCAGCG
>JAFAPL010000861.1 GCA_019247135.1 Chloroflexota bacterium
TGGCCGCCGTTGGACCGATCTCGCCCTTGGCCACGAGCTCTACTGCGCCGGCCACCTCTTCCAGGCCGCCGTGGCGCATCATCGAGGCACAGGAAGCGGCCGCCTGCTCAGCATCGCCTGCCGGTTCGCGGACCACATCGACGCGACCTTCGGGCCGGGCAAGCGCCCGGGGACGCCGGGTCACCCAGAGGTCGAGATGGCCCTCGTTGAGCTGTATCGGGAGACGGGCGAGCGCCGCTACCTTAACCTGGCGGGCTTCTTCATCGACCAGCGCGGCCACGGCTGGCTCGGGCCGAGCCCGCTATTCAACAGTTCGGCGTATTTTCAGGACCGCGTGCCCGTTCGCGAAGCGTCAGAGTTCGAGGGCCACGCCGTTCGGGCGCTGTACCTGGCTGCCGGGATCGCCGATGTGTACCTGGAGACTGGTGAGCGGGCCCTGCTCGACGCCCTCGAGCGCCAGTGGTGCGATCTCGTCAACCACAAGCTGTACGTGACCGGCGGCATCGGCTCGCGCCATCATGCTGGGGCGTTTGGCCAGCCCTACGAGCTGCCAAATGAGCTTGCCTCGTGCGAGACGTGTGCGGCTGTTGCCAGCCTCATGTGGTGCTGGCGAATGCTGCTGATCACCGGCCAGGCCTGCTTCGCCGACCTCTGGGAGAGGACGCTCTACAACGCGGTGCTGGCCGGCGTCTCGCTCGACGGGACACGCTACTTCTATCTCAACCCGCTGGCCGACAATGGCGCCGAGGAACACCTCCATCGCGGTGGGCCCCGTCGCAAGCCCTGGCATACCGTCGCCTGCTGCCCGCCCAACCTGATGCGTACGGTGGCCTCGCTTGCCCACTACATCGCCACGCGCGACGCCGATGGCCTGCAGATCCACCAGCTCGGCTCCGCCCGTCTGGCGGCAGACGCCGGCCGCGGCGGTCCCGTCGTCCTGCGCATGGCCGGTGACTATCCCTGGGACGGGCGGGTCCGCGTGACCGTCGAGCAGGCCGGCGGGGCGGTCTGGGTGCTGAGCCTGCGCCGGCCGGCCTGGGCCGAGGAGGTGCTCGTCCGTGTCAACGGCGTGCCGATCGACACCGTGCCCGCCGCTAACGGCTATCAGCAGATCGAACGTGCCTGGCGGCCCGGCGACGCCGTCGAGCTCGAGCTCGCAATGGCTCCCCGCCTGGTGGAGGCCCACCCGTGGATCGAGTCGACGCGCGACTGCGTCGCCATCCAGCGGGGCCCGCTGGTCTACTGCCTGGAGCAGGCCGACCACGACTCCCGGATCTACGACCTGGAGCTCGACCAGGCCGCGCCGCTCACGACCGGGTGGCGACCAGACCTGCTGGACGGCGTGACCGTCATCGGTGGTGAGGGCTACTGCATCGATCGCGCGGACTGGGCCGGTCGCTTGTATCGCCCCGTGCAGGCCGGCGCCGCCCCCGCCCGGTGGCGCACCGACCTCAGGGCGATCCCGTACTACGCCTGGGCCAACCGTGGCTCCAACCCGATGCGGGTCTGGCTCCCGCGCGCGTAGACCAGCAGCTCGTCAGTCTCCGTTCGGCAGTTGGCGCTCATCCATGTGGATCGCACGTTCGGCCTCACACCGGTGTATGTGGACCGAACGGGCGGTGTCTCGCGCTTGCTTAGCTACCGAATGCAACATGTGCGCTTGCTAGACTGACGCCCGATTCCACCAGCCGGCATGGTCACCCCGCAGCCATCGGAGTCCTTCCGCGACCTGCTATTGCGTTTTCGCGGGCGCAGCCGCTTGACCCAGCGCCAGCTGGCTGGCCGCCTCGGTATCCACTCACGATCGGTTCAGCAGTGGGAGGCGGGCGCAAATTACCCCAGCACCGAGCGGCTGGAAGGGCTCATCCGAGCGCTGCTCGAGGCGGGCGGTCTGACGGCGGGTCACGAGGCAGCCGAGGCGCAGGCGCTCTGGGCCGCCGTGGCACGCGAGGCGCCACACGCCCACGCAGCCTTTGACCCAACGTGGTTCGTCGGGGTCGTAGCGGAGAGCCCCAGGTCGGCCGGCGCGCCGACGGTTATGTCCGCGACCAGCTCGGCTCAGCCGCTCGAACGTCTGAATGACCGGGGCGCAGGCGAGCGCCGTCAAGACTGGAGCGACGCCCCGGACACGAGTGGATTTGTCGGCCGTACCAATGAGCTGGTGACACTGCGCCGCTGGATCCTGGAAGAGCAGTGTCGTCTGGTGGCGGTGCTCGGGATGGGTGGTATGGGCAAGACCACGCTGGCCGCCCGGCTGGCGCAGGAGGTGGCCACAAGCTTCGAGCGTGTCTACTGGCGCAGCCTGCGCGA
>JAFAPL010000618.1 GCA_019247135.1 Chloroflexota bacterium
GGGCGGGCTCGGACACCGCGTGCTGGACCTCTTGACGCAGCCACGAATCCACGAGCTCGCCGAGCTCGCGGATGCGCGCGTCGACGCCGGCCACTGCGCCGTAAGTATCGCCTAGACGAGCAGGAGCAGGACCGACGCGGCCAGCAGGATGGCCATCACGACGTTGAACCTTCTTCTGGCCTTTGCGGAGCGCAAGGCATTCTGAACCACGGCGCCGAAGGCCAACCAGACGAAGCATGCTGGTACGGCAGCAAGAACAAACAGCAGCGCCAGCGTAACGGCGTGGCTGAACGCGGATCCCTGGCCGACAAACGTCGCCGCCGCGCTCGTGCAGGCCAGCCACGACTTCGGATTGACCCACTGGAACGCCGCCGCGCCGAGAAAGCCGATCGGTCGCCCGGCGTGGTCGGCACTCTCGCCTGACGTACCGATCTTCCACGCGAACCACAGCAGGACCGCCGCGCCGAGCCACTTGACTGCCGTTACCAGGACCGGGGTGTGCAGGATCAGCGTGCCGAGTCCGATCACGACGAGAAACATCATGCTCGCCATTCCGGCGGCCACGCCCGCGAGTGCCGACAGGCCGCGAACCACGCCAACGTTGGCCGCGGTAGTGGTCAGCAGTGCGTTGCTTGGACCTGGCGTACCGGCCATGACGACCGCGAAGCCCAGGAAGGCCAGCGTCTGTTCAGGCGTCATGACCTGAGGTGGCGAGTCAAGCAATAGACTGCGGACATGCCAGCGAGCCTAGTCGCGTCGGCACATGCCGGTCTTGAACGATCCTGCGGCGACTGGGTGCGGAGCCGCGGACCAGTCGGCGGGGTCGAGCTGCTGCAGGCCTGGTTCAACGAACGCGCCTTTTCGCCGCACCGACACGATACGTACGGCATCGGCGTAACCGACGCTGGCGTGCAGACATTCGAGTATCGAGGCGCGGTGGAGCGCAGTCTGCCCGGACAGGTGGCGGTGCTCCATCCGGACGAAAAGCACGATGGCCGACCCGGCACGGCGGATGGCTTCGGCTACCACATCGTGTACGTGGCGCCGGAGCTCATCGCGCGTGCGCTGCGGGATGTCGTGGGCCGGCCCACACCGCTCCCGTTCCTGCGCGAGCCCGTACTCGCCAGTGAGCAGCTGGCGCGTGCTGTCAGTAGCGCATTCGAGTCTGACCTGGAACCGCTGGCGCGGGACACCCTGGTGGTGAGGTTGGCCGAAGGGCTCCTCTGTGGAGACGCGAGCTTGCCGAAGGCGAGCGTGCCGTGCCTCGATCAAAGGGGACTTGCGCGGGCACGCGACTGCCTCGACAGCACAAGCTCGGTCGTGCGCTCGTCAGTGCTCGAACGTGTGAGCGGGCTTTCGCGATACGCGCTCAGCCGACAATTCCGCGCGCTGTACGGGACGAGTCCGTACCGCTACTCCCTGCTGCGGCGGCTCGATTTCGCGCGCGAACGGCTGCGATCCGATGATCAGCTCGCGGACGTCGCGCTGGCGGCCGGCTTTGCCGACCAGGCGCATTTCACGCGCATGTTCAAGGCGGCCTACGGCATGCCGCCGCAACGCTACCGTACCCTGCAGTCGTGCGCGCGTTGGAGCTGATCGGCTTCGAAGGTCCCGCCTCGCTGCGCGTCGGAGAGCGCGATCTCGCGGAACCTGGTCCAAACGAGGTGCGGATTCGCTTCCGCAATATGGCTCTCAATCACCTGGACGTGTTCATCACGCGTGGTCTGCCCAAGCGGCCGCTGCCAGCGATCCTCGGGTCCGACGGCGCTGGCACCGTGGACGTCGTCGGGCCACGGGTCGACAACGTCGCGCAAGGCGACGAGGTCGTCCTGTACCCGATCGTCAGTTGCGGCAACTGTCCGGCCTGTCAGGCTGGCCAGGAGGTGCACTGCCCTCAGATGGCCATTCTCGGGGAACACACGGAGGGCACCTTTCAGGACGCACTCGTCGTACCCGCGCGGATCTGTCATCCGCGGCCGGCGCACCTTTCGTTCGAAGAAACAGCCGCGTTGCCGCTCGCCTGGCTGACTGCATGGCGCCTGTTGTTCACGCGCGGCGGGTTGAAGTCCGGCGACTGGGTGGTCCTGGTCGGCATCGGTGGCGGCGTGGCCACGGCGTGCTTGCTGTTGGGCAAGGCGCACGGCCTGCGCGTCATCGCCACCTCGCGGGACGAGGCCAAACGGCAGCAGGCGCTACAGCTTGGAGCCGACGCGGCGCTGCCGTCTGAGGGCTTCTCGAAACAGGTGCAGGAGGTCACGGGCGGCGTTGGGGCCAGGGCAGTCGTCGACACGGTCGGCCCAGCCACGTTCGACGAATCGATCCGATCGCTCGGGCGCGAAGGCATGATCCTCACCGTGGGCGCGACGAGCGGGCCCAAGATCGACCTGTTGCTGCCGCGGATGTGGTTTCGTCACCTCTCCCTGGTCACCTCCACCATGGGGAACCACAGCGAGTTCCGCTCGATGCTCGACGACGTCAACGCGTACCACCTGCGCCCGCCGGTCGATCGAGTGTTTCCCCTGCCCGATGGCGACAAAGCGTTCGAGCGCCTCGAGGCAGGCAGTCAGTTCGGCAAGGTAGTCCTCTCGGCCTAGGCACGCCGGTCGTGCTGACACGCAGCCACGGACTAGGAAATGACTACCTGGTGGCCGACCCGGCGGAGCTGCCGTTCGCGGTCAGCCCGGAGCGCTTGCGACTGCTGTGCGACCGGCACCGCGGCGTGGGCTCGGACGGGCTGCTTCTGCTTACGGGGCGTTCAGACCTGCGCATCTTCAATCCTGACGGTTCCGAGGCCGAGAAGAGTGGCAACGGGCTGCGCATCTTCGCGAAGTGGTTGTTCGACACGCAGCGTGTGGCTGCGCGGTCGTTCGTGATCCGAACGCCTGGGGGAGATGCCGCGGTGCGGATCGACGAAGTGGAAGACGGTCGGGCGCGTGTCATCACGGTCGACATGGGTCGGCCGGTGTTTCGCACTGACCTTTCGGAGTTCCTCATAGACGGCGAACGTTTGCAGATTGTGGCAGTCTCACTTGGCAATCCGCACTGCGTCATTCTTCGGGAGAGGCTTGACGTAAGTGAGCTTCGGCGGATTGGGCCGTTCGTGGAGCACGATCCAACGTTTCCTGAACGGACCAATGTGCAGCTGGCGCGGCTGCTGAGCCGAAGCGAGGTCGAGCTGCTCATCTGGGAACGTGGCGCGGGCGAGACGCAGGCCTCCGGATCCTCGGCAACGGCCGTGGTCGCCGCCTGCCAGCACCTCGGGCTCGTCGACCAACGGGTGACCGCCCGCATGCCAGGTGGCGAGCTCAGCATCGAAGCCGACGAACAGGGCAGCCTCTGGCTGCGGGGCCCGGTCGAGGAGATCGCGCACATCAGCTTGAGCCCAGAGCTGATCGCGAACTTGCAGGCGTTACCATGACGCCCATGGCCGCGCCGGCTGCTTCCGAGAAAACGTATTTCGCCGTGATGCTCGACCAGGTCAAGGAGGACCTGACCAGTCGCGGCATCGAGATCTTCGATTTCGGCGTAGGCGATCCCGTCGAGCCCACGCCCGCGTTCATCCGCCAGGCGCTCATCGACGCGCTGGATTCCGTCTCGCAATACCCCACGGTGGTCGGCCAACGCCGAACACGCGAGGCCATCGCCGGCTGGGCGCAGCGTCGACTCGGCGTGACGCTCGACCCGCAGACGCAGGTGCTTCCCGCGTCGGGCTCGAAGGAAGCCATCTTCCACACGCCGCTGGCCCTTGTCGGACCCGACGAGCCGCGCCGCCGCATGCTCTACCCGAGCCCGAGCTATCCCGTCTACGAAGGCGCCGCGCGGTTCGCGGGCATGGTGGCTCAGCCAGTGGTCCTGTCCGAGGACAACGCGTATCAGCTGGACCTGGCGCGCCAGCCAGAAGACGTTCTGCAATCCACGCGCATGGTCTGGATCAACTATCCGCACAATCCGACTGGCGCGAGCATCGACCTGGACTATCTGCGACGGCAGGTAGAGATCGCGCGCGAGTACGACATCCTGCTCTGCGCCGACGACTGCTACCTCGACCTGTATTTCCCGGGCGTGGACCCACCTCCGAGCCTGCTGCAGGTGACCCAAACGGGCGTCTTGAGCTTTGGTTCTCTGTCCAAGCGCTCAGGCATGACCGGGTATCGCAGTGGGTACATCGCCGGTGACGCGGACGCGATAGCCACGCTGAAGCGACAGCGGCCGAACTTCGGCGTGGCCTCACAAAATTTCGTTCAGGCCGCGGCGGCGGCCGCCTGGTCCGACGACGCGCACGTGGCCGAGCGGCGGGCCACCTTCAGCGCTAAACGCGACAAGTTGGTCGACTTTTTGTCCGAGATGGGCTACGAAGTGTCGGGCAGCCAGGGCGCCATCTACGTCTGGGCCAAAGTACCGACCAGCGACACGCAGGCGTTCTTCGCGCGGTTGCTGGAGCACGGGATTGTCGTGAGTCCGGGCGAGTCGTTCGGCGCCGGCGGCGAAGGTTATTTCCGACTGGCGCTGGTGCCGACTCTGGACCAGATCGATCGCGCGCTACGCATATGGGAGACGATCACATGGTGACATCTGCCTCGTCCGAGCTCGAGTCCGTCGTCACCGCGGCGTTCGCCGAGTCCGCGTCGCTGCAGCGCGCCGACGTTCAGGAAGCGATCGAAGCAACGATTGCTTCGCTCGATCGGGGCGAGGTGCGACTCGCGGAGAAGATCGACGGGGAGTGGCGGGTCAATAGCTGGATCCAGCAAGCGATTCTCCTGTACTTCCGGATGCGCCAGATGGAGACGTTCGAAGTCGGGCCATTCGAATATCACGACAAAATCCCGCTGAAGCACGACTACGCTCGGCTGGGCGTTCGCGTGGTGCCGCCCGCGGTCGCACGCTACGGTAGTTTCCTCGAGCCTGGCGCGATCATGATGCCGAGCTACGTGAACATCGGATCACGCGTCGGCTCGGGAACCATGGTCGATACGTGGGCGACGGTGGGCAGCGGAGCACAGATCGGCAGGGGCGTGCATCTGGCTGGCGGCGTCGGCATCGGTGGTGTATTGGAACCTCCAGGCGCACGGCCCGTGATCGTCGAGGACGGCGCCTTCATTGGCTCGCGCTGCATCGTC
>JAFAPL010000751.1 GCA_019247135.1 Chloroflexota bacterium
GTACGCATCGGGCGTCATCTGATCGAACAAGCCAGGCGTGTCGGTCACCAGGCCGATGCGCGCGCGGACCGCTTCCGGGTTGGTGCGAACGTCGAAGCCGGCGACGGTCGCCTGACCAGCGGTCGGACTGAGCAGCGCAGCGAGAAGCCGCACGGTCGTCGTCTTGCCGGCGCCATTGGGTCCGAGAAGCGCGATCACACTCCCGTCCGGCACACGGAACGAGACGTCGTCCACGGCAACCTGATCACCGAACTCGCGTCGCAGTCCATGAGCTTCGATCACCCCGCGCGGCGTCCGATCCTCGCAGTACTCGCGATGCTCGCGTTGCTCGCGTTGCTCGCGTTGCTCGGCATGTGCCTGAACCGTACAACGCAGCACGCCGAGAGGCGGCACATTTGCGAGCCGTCGGGGCTCGCTCAGCGGATTACGAGCAAGCCCAGGCTGCAAACCACGACGACGGCGATAACCATGATGGGGTCCACGCTGACTCCCTCCCCGGCGCGCGACGCTGCACGCCTGTAGCACACGATGCGCCCAGGGACAACGTGTCCGCGTCGACTTGTGGTCGATGCGCGGTTGCGATCGGTCCCGCCGATGCGGCCGCTCGATCCTCAGATCTACTTCGCCCGCGCTGCCAGCTTTGCCCGCGGACTGGCGCGCGTACACTGATATCACCACGTGAAGATCACCAACGTCACCGCCCACCACTTACCGGGCCAGCGCTACCCATGGGTCTTCCTCCACATCGACACCGACGCCGGCATCCGCGGCCTCGGCCAGGTTTCGAGCGGACCACACAGCGCGGTCGTGGCCGCCGCCGCGAGCCAACTGGGGCCACTGCTGATCGGCGAGGATCCGACACGCATCGAGTACCTCTGGCACAAGCTGTACGCGAGCTTCAATTCCCTCGGCTCGCACGGCTTCGTGTCGGCACTGATCAGTGGCGTCGACATTGCCCTGTGGGACATCCGTGGGAAATCTCTCGGATTACCGGTCTACGAACTGCTCGGCGGTCGCGTGCACGATCGGCTGATCCTGTACAGCAACGGTTGGTTTTCCGGCTGCGAAACGCCCGATGACTTCGCTCGCGCCGCGACGGAGACCGTCAGGCACGGGCACACCGCGCTGAAACTCGATCCGTTCCGACGTGGATACGCCTACCTGTCGCGTTACGCGGCTCCCTATCCACCACCCGACGATATGGAGGCGGTCGCGATCGTGGCCGCAATTCGCGAGGCGATCGGACCCGGCATCGAGATTTTTATCGATGCACATGGACGGTTCGACGTCGCGACAGCCATCCGTCTGGCGAACCGACTGGCTCCGTATCGGATCAGCTGGTTCGAAGAACCCGTGCCACCAGAGAACTGGGACGCATTGCGTCAGTTTCGCGATCAAACTTCGGTGCCGGTATCCGTAGGCGAGCGGTTGTATACACGCTGGCAATTCCGTCCGGTGCTGGAGCAGAAGCTGGCGGAGTACATCATGCCGGACGTGATTCGCACCGGCGGCATCTCCGAATTGAAGAAAATCGCGACCATGGCGGAGGCCTTTTATGTGCCGATCAGTCCGCACGACGCGACCGGACCGGTGACCCTGATCGCCGGCGCGCAAACCATGATGAGCACGCCGAACTTTTTCCGTCTGGAGATTGCGTACTCCGAGCTGGAGGTGTATCAGAGAGTTGTGGACCCGCCGTTTGAAGTCCACGACGGGTACTTCCACGTTTCGGAACGCGCGGGCCTGGGCCACGAGCTGCGCGAAGAGTACCTCGAGCAAACGATCGGCGGGCGAGTCCGCTAGTTCTGCGTCAGCGATCCGCGGCGCCGCGATGCCCCGAACTCAGCCGGCGTGAGCGTTTGATAAGACGTGCCTGGTGGCCACCATGGACTGCGTCGGCTGCTGGGAGGTGTTGCCTGGATCGGCATCAGCGGCGTGTGCGCTCGGAGTGTTGCGTTCGCTGCTTCCATCGCCCTGGCGCACACGCTCGGTCCCGCCGACTTTGGTGTTCTCGCATTCGGCCTGTCCGTCGCCGTAGTCTTCAGCGCCTGTGCGAGCCTCGGCCTCGACGAGCTGATTGTTCGCGAGGTCGCGCGCCAGACGCGGGCTAGCGGCGCGATCTTTGCCG